>JBBKXJ010000048.1:0-25682 GCA_037969395.1 Pseudomonadales bacterium | reverse complement strand
CGGCTGGCAATGCCGTGTGGTTGGGCGATGAGTTTCCGGCAGCAACACCGCCGCCATTGCAGGATATCGAGCGTGCAATAGAGCGCGTAAAGCAGCTACTAGACCCGTAGGGTGTGCCCAGTTTACCCGTCAAACCCGAAACATTTGCAGCGTGCGCGCGGCGCACCCTACTCATTATCCTAGAAACCGCAGTTGGGCGCGAAAAAGATGTGCAAGACATTGATGTGCATGGGAGATTTGAAAAACTCGTGGTCACCTTTTTGGTGATGAGAGCTTTTTCAAATTTTCCAGGTGCATTAAGAGCTTGTGCATACTTTCGTGATCCAACTGCGGTTTCTAGGTTCAATGAGTTGTTGGATGTGTAACCGCAGCGGGCACTGTGGCGACGTAACTTTGACGGTGTTGACGATGCGCAGTACTGGTGCAAGAGAAGCGCGGAAAATTCTGACGAGCGGTAAAAGGGGGTTTTATGAAAGTAAAAAAGAAAGGGGCCTTTGACAGGCCCCTTTGGCATCCTTGCAGTACAACATTCCTGACTGTATAAAGCTTTCTTTGGTCGTATTCCCTGACCACACGCCTCCCTGGCTGTCCGCATCCCTGATTATGCAGTTCCCTGGCTGCTCGCTTCCAGACTGCGCAAGTCGCATCCCATATTGGTACGCGTCCCTGCGCAGTGAGCTGTCCTAGCACGCTTATTGAAACGTAATTTACGACGATTAACAATTACACTAAAGCGCTAGTACTTTTGTACTAGTGCCCCTTCCAGCTGATATTGAGGCGCACAGTGGTATATGTAATGAAGAATTCGTGAAAAAATGGGCCGATGTACCGCCGACGCTTTAGGCGTTATACCAGGTCCGACAGTCTCCCGGGCAAGACGCAAACACGATGAATCTTAGTTAAGCAGTACATTAGTATTTGTCAGGTTTTATTAGAATTAAACAACTGCCGCGTCGGCTATAGAGGCTATTTCCTCTTCGATGCGCGCTAGCAGATAATGCGTATTGGCTGTTTGTCGCTGCACCATCGCTTCGCGCAAATCCGTGACCAGACTACGCAACTCAGCCATGCCGAACAAACCGCAAAGACCCGCCATTTCATGCAGCTTGGCACGCAGGCTTTGCTGATTTTGCTCGCCCTCCAAAAGCTTTCTAAACTGTGAGACCAGCGTCGTCAGTTCCTGTTGCAACGCGGCGGGTGATGTGTCCTCGCTGTTAAATATGCTGGCGGCGACGTCGCTTTTGGCGATCGTCTGGCGCCCGGTTGATTCACAGATGGCAGCCAACAATGCCTGCTCGTCGATAGGTTTATGCAATATATCTACCGCGCCTGCCAGCAACATATCTTGCTGGTCCTTGGCGGTAAAATCAGCGGTTAAGGCAATAACCGGTGCCGAGCGCCGTTGCTGTCTGGCAAGTTGCACAATTTTTCGGGTGGCCTCTACGCCGTCGAGTTCCGGCATATGGATATCCATCAGCACTACATCACAGTGCACCGCTTGAAAACGCTCAACGGCGGCGACACCGTTGGCGGCTTCTACCGCCTCAGCGCCAAACAGCTTAAGAATTTCCTTAATCAGCTTGCGGTTAAAACGATTGTCTTCGGCAACCAGAATTGTCAGTCCCTGCAACGACTGCTGCCAGGGCTGCGTAGCGCTGTTCTGGTTCTTGTTCTGGTTCTGCTTCGGCTGAGCGGTGCCGGCAACCAGCTCCAGCACGCCGAGCATGCGCTCACGCCGTGCCGGCTTCGACAGGCAATATAGCGGTGCAAATTCGCGCCGTGTATCTTCCGGCACATGCGACGCCACGTCGGCAGTGCTGGCTAACAGTAAGATCGAGGCGCGGTGCTGAATGCGTATTCTCGACAGTAGCTCGGCGAGCTGGGCGAATTTCAGTTCGGCAACATTGAGTCCCAATACAAGCAAATCAAAATGATTGTCTTCCCGGCTCAATAATTCGTGTACCTGCGCAATGCTGCGCACGGCATACACATTGGGGGTAAAATGCGCCAGCTGCGCGCGCTGCGCTCGGCGTGACCAGGGGTTGCTGTCGTAGAGCAAAACCCGCAGGTTGTTGGCCGGCAGCTCGGCGGTGTGCGAGCGCGAGCCGACATCGGTGATTGTTAACGGCAAACAAAAAGTCACCTCGGTGCCCACATCGACCGTGCTATCAATGTGTATCGTGCCCCCCATGAGTTCCACCAACTGTTTACAGATGGCCAGCCCAAGGCCGCTGCCACCAAAGCGACGGGTAATGGTTTCATCGGCTTGCCGGAACGGCTGGAATAACCGCGGCAGCGTAGCGGTTGCTATACCGGGGCCTGAATCCTTTACCGAAAACAGCAACTCAGCGGTATCCTCTTTGATGTCGTCTACAGCAACGCGCAGCACGACTTCGCCTGTGGCGGTAAATTTAATGGCGTTCGACAGCAAATTGCTGATGATTTGTTTGATGCGAATCGAATCACCCAGCAACCTGGTCGGCACATCGACCTCTATGAGCTGAACCAGCTCCAGCGATTTCTGGTGCGCATTATTGGCGTGCATGGCAACCAGATCATCGAGGCTGGCCTCCAGGTCGAACTCCGCCTCATTTAACTGCAGGGCATTGGACTGCAATTTTGCGAAGTCCAGAATGTCGTCAATAGTGGCCAGCAACAGGTTGGACGCCTGAATAATATTGCGATTATATTCCTGCTGATCCTCCGCCAGGTTGGTATTGCCAAACAGCCGCGTATAACCAATAACCGTGGTCAACGGCGTGCGCATTTCATGACTCATGCGCGCCAGGAAGTCGTCTTTTGCAGCGAGCGCGGCCTGCAGATCGTCGCGTACGTGTTCCAGCTCCTGATTGCGAGTGGAAAGATTCTCCATTGCCGCGCGCAGTTGGCTGGTGGCGCGCTCGACGCTGAGCTGTAACCCGTGCGTGGTACTTTGCGAGGTGTTTGCCAGACGGTTAACAACGCGTGCCAGCGTTCTGGTTTCCGGCGGACCCACTTCGGGTGCGCGCTGATTGGCGTCGCCGCTTTCGATACGCTCGACGGTGGTTGTCAGTTGCTGGATAGGACTGGTAATGCTGCGACTAATGCGCGCCGCCAGCAACGCGCTTAAGATCAGGCCTGTCAATGCTACGCCCAGGCTGGTGAGAATGATATTGCGCTGTCGGGTCAACAAGCGTTGCTCGCTAACGTCGAGCACGACCCAGCCGAGCAACACCGGGGTACTGTCGTTGCCCGGCTGACTCGGCGAATCGACAAAGTCGGTAATTTTTTCATCAGTCAGCATGATGGGGCGATAGAAATATCGATGCCGTGCGTGCTCAAACGCGGGCCATATTCTATTCTTTGCCGTGCGAATGCGTGCCATTAGCTGCTCCGGCAGCTGCATATTGCGGCTGCTTACCAGCACGCCCAACTCGCTGTCGAGGAACGCCAGACCGTACACATCGGGGGAAGTTGCCAGTGGCGCTTTCATCAACGCACGCAGGCTGTCATCATCGCCAGCGAACATGCCGAATTGCGCGCCAGTCGCCAGGTATTCTACGGTCGACCTGCCCAGCTGCTCCAGCTCATGCTGCAAATCGCTATGCCGCGTCTGCACCGAAAACCAACTGAGTGAAACTGTTATAACCAACAGCGGAATGGCGGTAATTAGAAACAACCGCGAACGCAAGCTCAAATGCGCCAGGTACTCACTCATTGCGCCGCAGCCTTATTGTTTTGGCATTAGGTGGTCACTCGGCTGCGCGCCGCTTGCGCTGAAAGAAGCGCGAAGATCCACACAGCTCACTAATAAATATGGCCGATTCATACGTTTGCTTGTGCCTGACGTGTTTTGTTTAGCGTTTGCTAACGCATCGACTCGGCAGTTGCCGCGAGCAGGCCCAGCTGTTGCCCGAGTATGCCGGCCTGGGTGCGATTGTGTAAACCGAGTGAACGCAGAATGGCGCTAACGTGGACCTTTACAGTGTTTTCCGAAAGCTGGAAGTCGCGGGCAATCTGCTTATTCGATTTGCCCGAGGTGATCAGCGTCAGAATTTCTAACTGCCGATCTGTGAGCTTGCTGGTGACCGCCTCAATACTAGGCAACGCCGGTAGCTCGGTAGCACTGAGTTCGGCCTCGGTATTAGCATGCATAATCTCGATGGGAATAAAAACGCCGCCATCGAGTATGCTGTCAATGGCGTTAAATAATATCTCCTGCGCTGCGGATTTCGGCACAAAAGCCGAACAGCCCAAATCGATACACTTGCGCACATGCACCGGGTTTTCCGAACCGGACAGTACCAGCACCGGCAACTCCGGGTCGGCGTCGCATAGCTTGCGCACAAACACGAACGCGGCCTCGCCGGGGATGAATAAATCGATAATCGCCAGATCAAATGGCTTGCTGTCGATTAATCCCAGCGCCGCCTCGCCGCTTGCCGCCTCGACCACGTCGATGTCCGGGAAACGGTTTGCCAGCATGTCATGCAAGCCGGAGCGTATCAGCATGTGATCATCGACAACTAATGCACGCATGGTTTGACCGCCTTCCTAACGGTTTAGCCTGTACAGGCTAATTCCTACATGGGAACACTATCTTACAAACAGATGCAAATTCCCATAGCACATAAGTATTAGTTTACATTGAAAATGTCGGTGTGCGAATGCGGCAGCGTTTTCCGCATGGCAACAACCCGCTTACCGCTAGCCGCCAGTCTGCACCTTAAAAAGCCTTAATGGTTCCGACCGCACCGATATTACGGAACTGATATGGGCGCCAGAACACGCCTACAGCGTAGTCGCAGATTTTGGCATTCCGCTGGGTTTAGGCCTGCTGAATCTGCACCCCGATTATTCCTGGCAGGACTATCAACTGGCGTTGGCCAATACCGAGTTCGGACGCGTCGAGGTCAGCGACTACGTTCTGCTGAATGCGCGCTAGTATTTGCTCGTCCAACTTTGGTTACTCCTGTTTACAACGCCAGATTTTAATGCGTGCCGTGGTCGGCTTCTTCCAGCGCCAGCGTTTCAGCCTGTGCAACCCAGTTGTCACGGCCAATGCGACCCTTGAACGCACCCAGCTGCAGGTCCAGCCAGAGCAAATCAGTTGCTGTGAATTCGGCAATTTGTCTGAATTGGTACACGCCAAGCTCGTTTAGCGTATGCTCCAGCTTGGCGCCAATACCGGTAATTTGCTGTAGTTTGTCGACCTGCCGTGGTGCCACGCTGTACAAATTTGCCGGCGCCTGTACCAGCACAGCGTCGTCTTCGATGACAATGCCGGCGCTGCTATCTTTTGCACTATTCTGTTTGGATGCATCCCCGGCCTTAGCCAAGGTTGACAGGCAGGTTAACTCAAGCTGCAGCTCGTCGAGCTGAGAATCTTTGACACGCAGTTCCTGGCGCATCTGCTCCAACATTCGATCCTTACCCGTCAACTCGCGATTCAATAATTCCAGCTGCTCTTCATGTTCCAGCGGCTGTGGCGGTAACACACTAGCTTGCAGCTTATCGAGCGCAGCCGCCGCGCCGGCTTTTGGCGGCAACACGCTCTCCAGTTCCTGCACGCGCCGGTTGGCATAATCGAGCTCCCCTTTGATGACAAGCAGTCTCGACTCCAGCGCCATGCGGTCGGTATTCATCACCTCCAGTCTTTCATTGCGCTGATAAAGCAACATCTGCAGCTTTTCCTGCTCGACTATTGACTTACACAGCGCGCTGTCCAGCTCGATATTGTCGCTCTCAACTTCATCCATGATGTTGATGCGCTCTTCTATTTCCTTGCGCGCAATTCGATAGCGTTGTTGCCATTTGGTTGCGTCAGCCTCTTTAGCCGCAAACTGACTTGCATGGTCAGTCGTTTGCGCACTCACGGCAGACAGCCGGTCTTCCATCACCAGCATTTGCGTAGCGGGCAACGGTGTCTCGTGCGACGATTGATGTGCAGATGATTTGAAGAAAAGACGACGCAGCCACCAGCCAGCACAGCCGCCGATTGCAACCAGCAATGTGCCGGAGATAATTATCTCTGGGCTCAGATAATTCATGTCAGCGCCCACCCCTACCCGCTTTTGTTATTTGATCCAATGAAAAATCACTATCTCATAATTTCACAACATCACGCTTACCTGTAAGCGTTCTGGCTAACCTGCATTGCGCTATGCGCCGGCTTTTTTATGGAGATCAGTGGCTTAAGCTGCGGCTCGCCAAAGTGGCGAAGATCATAATCGCCCTACTGTTTTTGTGCAAACTATCATGCGAAAAATTTGCAATCAACGTGTCGAGATTGGCTACTATCTCCTCCGAAGATCGACGATATTTTGACTTCTCCTAACCGCAGGCGGCGCTGCGAAGATATACCGCGGAGGCCACGGCGGGCCTCAATCAAGCGTTCCCCTCTGCTCTTCCGGCTTGCCTGCCAATAACCGACGAGACAACCAGGCTGCCGTAAGCAAGCCCGCCGTATTGGCCAGCTGATCAAGTATCGATGCGTCTCTGCCAGGCGTAAAATGCTGCAGCAGCTCAATCAACGGGCCTAGTAAGAACAGCAGTAGCAGCACGATTACATAGGCTCTCACAGCAGGAAATGCCAGTGCGGCCACCACCGCGTTGACGGCATGTGTGCTGAAATGCAGCAGCTTGTCGTACTGGGCTATTGCGGTTACGTCCTCAAAGGTGCGCAAGCTAAAATACAGTTCGACCGCTATCATTAGCGGCAACAATAGTTTCGCAGCACAGGTGATAGCCGTGCGGTGAGTTTCCAGTATTTTCATGCATTCCGTTACGTGGTTGGTTTGGTAGTGCCGTTTAATGCGTCGCCGGCAAGCACAATCTAGCTCAATCGGCGTGCTGCGCTGCAGCTATGATTAAGTTCCCGCAAATCTTGCTATATATTACCGCATAAGCTGTGCGCCAGTTCCTGTTCCAGCGCGGGGTATTTGCCTATTATCCTTGCCACGAACGCCGAATCCCCTTTGGCGTTTATGGATTCGGCAGGCTCTTCGGAGCCTGCCTTTTTTTTTGCCTGCAAGTTTACCTCTACGGTTGCATGCCGCATCGCTTCACAGTTGCTCAAAGTGTCAGCAGTGACGTTTATAATTGATAATCAATGTTGATTTTCTGTTAGTTGGTTTTAGCGGCCGTTCACAATACAATCTCTGGTTCAACACTGACGAAAACGAATGAGGCACACGAATGAAGCAACTAGGCCCATTGGATTCTGCTTTTATCAATCTGGAAAATAACACCACGCCGCAACACGTTGGCGGGCTGGGTATCTACGATCCTTCCACTGCGCCTAACGGTACGGTGCGCTTCAAAAGCGTGCTCGACAATTTCGAAACGCGTTTTCAGGCCATGCCGATTTTTCGCACTCGTTTAGTGCGCGTGCCGGGTCAAATCGACCGCCCTTACTGGGTGGTCGATCAGAATTTCGACGTTGAATTCCATTTGCGCCATATCGCCCTGCCAGAGCCGGGCGACTGGCGCCAGCTATGGATTCAGGTTGCACGGCTGCATTCGCGGTCATTGGATTTATCGCGCCCGCTGTGGGAAGCCTACGTTATCGAAGGGCTGGACAACCTGCCCGATATCCCCAAAGGTGCCTTTGCTATTTACACAAAAATGCACCACTCGCTGGTCGACGGCGCTGGCGGTCAGGGATTTATGACCGCAATCCACGATCTTGAGCCTAACCCCAGGCCCTCTTCTGCGACGGCGGAAACAATGATCGTTGACCGGCAGCCAAGCGCCACCGAGCTATTAAGCCGGGCGGTGGTAAACCGCGTTAAAAATACCGTGTCACTCAGCACCGGATTTTTGAAAAAAGCGAGAGAGATGGCTGAGTATCGGCGTAGCGTGAAGAAGGGGGAAATTCCGAGTGCCAGCATTCACGCACCGAGAACACGCTTTAATGAAATGGTTGGCCCACATCGGGTTGCCGACGCGGCCGTATTTAGCCTCGACGACTTTAAGGCGATTAAGAACGCCGCCGGCGTCACGCTTAACGACGTTGCCGTGTCAGTTGTGGGGGGTGGTTTGCGCAAGTACTTGCAGTATTACAACGAATTGCCCGAAACCTCGTTAGCTGCCGGCATACCGATAGACATGCGCACCCGGCGCGCAGCAACCGAAGAAAACAATCAGATCGCGTCAATGGTCGCACCGATACACACCGATATCGGCGACCCCATGGAGCGCCTTAAGGCGGTGCATGAAAGCATGAACATTGCCAAACAGAGCAATGCGACCAACCCGATGGTGGACTCGCTCAAAATTGCAGGCGTGTTCTCGCCGGTACTGTCGCAGGCGGTTGCGAGATTCTACGTGCGCAATAAATTAAGCAAGCGCCTGCCGGTGAGCATTTGTGGCGTGATCACCAACGTAGCAGGACCTAATTTTGCGATGTATTCGGCCGGCGCGAAGCTGATACGAAATTATGGCCTGGGCTTGTTAACCCCGGGCAGCGGTCTGTTCCATTCGATATACAGCTTTGACGGTATGGTTACGCTGACTGTGTTGGGTGATCGCGATCAAATGCCCGACCCCGAGTTTTATCGCCAATGCCTGGAAACCGCGTTCGTGGAGACCAAAGCGGCTGCCCTGGGTAGTCCGCAGCGCGCGGCGGCCAAGCCTAATGTGCGCAAGGCGAAAGCCGTGGTGAACAAGAAATCCACTACCCCAGCCAACAAAAAACGCACCACCACTAGCAAGCGCACCGCTGGCAAAAAAGCAGCCGCCAAGGCGTAAATCAGGTTAAGCCGGGGCATAGTGCCCCCTCCCCTACCCCGGCTGCTCATTCGCATCATTTTCATAACACCAGCCGTCGTTCCTCATCGAGAGACGATGGCGTCTTCCCGGTCGCTGAGGATTGCTGCCAGCATAGCCGGCGTCGCCGTCATACAAAGCAACTTTGCCGCCCGGCGTATCGACAAAGCGTGGTTCAAAACGGCGCGGTTGATGTTGCCTCAGCCATTGCAGTACGGCAGCAACATTGGCGCGGGCGCTAAGCTCCTGCAAGGTGACGAAGGTGGGTGGCATTAGCATGATTTGCCCGGCGCGTTGCGCTGCCAGTGCCAGCTCCGGCGTAAACCAGCGATGCTCATGAATTTCGCCACCATCGACTGCGACTTCGGGCGCATCTGCGGCGACAGCGGCGAGGAAAAACCAGGTGGCAAACCGCCTCGGCATAATCGGCGGCGTAGTCCAGTGGGACAAATACTGTAAGTCGTCTGTAGCGACTTGCAAACTGGTCTCTTCCTGCGCCTCGCGCACACTGGCGTTGCGCGCAGCCAGCGTAATGTTCTGCGGCTCACTCGCAGCGTAATCGTGCGGGTCTATGCGCCCGCCAGGAAATACCCACGAGCCACCGGCAAATTGCAGTGCCGCGTTGCGGCGTAATAACAACGTTTCCAGGCCCGCTACACCGTCGCGTATCAACACGACGGTGGCAGCAGCAACTGGCGTTATATGCTCATACATGGCGACTTGCCGGTGACGCAGGGCCCACAGTTGGTGGACGCATGGGGCACCATCATGCGGGCGTGAAGCGACTGATTGTGTCGACCACGCATGCCGGCCGGTCGCCACCCTCTACCTCAACGGTAATGCACACCGTAGCCTGTATCGTGCCCTTCACCTCTTCTACTTTTATCAACTCGCCGCCGCCACGGATGCGTGAGTCAACCGGCACGACCGCGGGAAAACGGATTTTGTCGGTGCCGTAGTTAACGCCCATCGATGCACCGCGCACCTCCACAATTTGCGGCAAAAACATACTCACCAACGACAGTGTCAGATAACCGTGCGCAATACATTTACCGAACGGCCCATCTTTGGCTTTCTCCGGGTCGACATGAATCCACTGGTGATCGCCGGTCGCGTCGGCAAACAGGTCGATGCGCTGCTGAGTAACAGTTAACCAATCGCTGTGACCGAGGTGCTGCCCCTCGGCTGAGAGCATGTCCTGCGGGGTGTCGAAAATTGCTGTCATAACTAGAAGCCTATTGCGCAAGGATAAAAACACCATTGTAAACTTTATCGTATCAATGCGCGGTGGGAGAATGTATCGCACGCGCACTGCGGCCAAAATTTCAATTCGGCCGCGCGAAGTGATATAAACTACGGCACTGACTTTAACCAGAGATACGCAAATGGCTACATTACTCGGCACTAACCTCTCGCCTTATGTGCGCAAGGTATTAATCTTTAGCTTCGAAGCCGGCATTGAGTTGCAGCATCGCGATGACATCGCGCCATTTCCACCGCCTGACGAACTGTGGGCGGCCAACCCGCGCGGCAAAATACCCTGCTATATTGATGACGATATCAAGCTGGGCGAGTCAGGCGTCATTTGTGCTTATCTCGACCGAAAACATGGCGGCACCGGTTTGTATCCAAGCCTGGCTGTAGACTACGGTCGCGCGCTGTGGTTTGAAAAATACGCCGAAGAAGAGTTAATTCCCGCCATTGGTAAAGTGTTTTTCAATCGTGTGGTGGTGAAAATGCTGAACAAGCCTGGCGACGAAGAAAGAATCAAGGAAGCCTTGACCGTGCACCAGCCCAAAGTGTTTGGTTACTTGAACGAACAACTGGGCGATCGCGAATTTCTGGCAGGCGAGCAGTTTTCAATCGCCGACATCACAACTTTCGCGCCTTACGTCAACCTGAAAATGGCTGGCGAAGATGTCGATTCGGGGCGCTATCCTGATCTGCATCGCTACTTGCAAAACTTGAAAACTCGACCCAGCATTCAGCGCGCGGTTGCGATGGCTGGAGTGGAATTATAGTTCGCGATTAAAATCGCTCCCACAATGAATGGCACATTCCGTGGGAGCGACTTTAGTCGCGATCGCAAATCATCCGTATCACGCCGTTGCAGTTGTCCAGAACTAACTCCGCAACGCTGCGTCTAACGGCGCTGGCAACCATACCTTGAGATATCTCTTGTGTGTTCCGTTCATTAAATAAATAGTAGTACCACTCCCGCTGGCGTTTGCTACCCTTTATGGCTCGGCGTAAACAAACGGATTGTCTAACTTGACCACCAACAAACTCAAGCTAATCGCACCGTTCGCGATTCTGGCGCTGGCCGTTGCCGCCACGCTGCTGGCCATCTCGCTGCGTTCATACCTGCAGCCCGTTATTATTATGGGCGTCATTCCATTCGGGTTCATTGGCGCCGTGTTTGGCCATATGGTGTTGGGCCTGCCGATCAGCAACCTGTCGCTGTTCGGTATTCTGGCGCTGGCCGGCGTGGTGGTTAACGCTAGTTGTCGGACATTGCCCAACGTGCGCATGGCGCACCCTACGGCTCCTGAAGCCGCCCTGAAAGAAAACTATCGCGTTGCGCTTTATCTCGCTCAGCTAGCTCCCGACACTGTTCAAAAAATGCGGAGAAGTCGCTTTGCAGCAACGATTCGAACGCCGGAACCCAAATATTGTAACTATTGATCGGCACCAGCCTGGCATTATTGGCCGCTTGCGCAACCCAGAATTGATAGCGATTCACCGCCGGGTTTTGCTGCGCCAACGCGGCAAACTCGAGTTCAAACGCCGCAAACAGCCGTATTTTGGCGCGTTCCTTGTCAGCATCATTAGTTGCACTCGCATAAGCACGCTGTAATTCCCCGCGTAGCCTTTGTACCAGACTAACGAATAGCTCGTGCGTTGCCTGGCGCTGCTGAAAGGCAGCAAAAAGATGTTCGGTCCCGGTAGCGGCCAGCCAGCGTCTGACGCCTTCAATTTCCACTGCACGGGCGAAGCTCTCGTTAAAATCGGTGTCACCAGCAATATAGATCACCTTGTGCGCCAGCTCATGAAATATCAAACCGGCCAACCGGGCATCCGAATACGTCATAAAAGTATTCAGAATCGGATCGTTAAACCAGCCCAGCGTTGAATAGGCTTTAACCCCCGCTACATAGGTATCGAAGCCGCGTGCGGCGAGTTTATCGGCGTAAGCCTGCGCCTTTTCTTCAGAGAAGTAGCCGCGATAGTGGGCACAGCCGGCAATGGGATAGCACCACTCATGCGCCTGCACCGAATACGCCGGCGCGGCAAACACATTCCACACCACATAGTCGCGTTGTAAATCGACGTAGCTGGAGAATGTTTGTTCTACCGGTAAGTGCAAGTCCTGTGCGGCGAACTGCAATATATCTTCAATGAGTGCGAAGCGTTCGGCTTGCGCTTCGTTAAGCAGGGGGTTCGCCAGTAATTTTTTGATGGGCGTTCGTTTATGAAGTATCGACAACTGCCCTGCTATCGCCTGGCCGTAAAAACTGACCGTCTCGCAGCTGGCTAACAGACTGCAGCTTACAATCAGCGCAATAAAGCGTTTTATGTTTTTGCGCGACACTGTGTTTATAATTAGTTGGCTCACTGACATACCGACGATAATAAACCACCTCTTAATGAGCATATTATGTTACAGATAAGCGCTACATACCTAATCGGCAAAGGCTCGGAGAGAGGCTGTTACGTGCACCCTGAGAACAGCGGCCGGTGCATCAAAATTAATCATTCTGCAGTTACCAAACAATCAAAAAACGAACTCGAATACCTTGCCGTTTTGCAACAACGCAACATCTCCTGGCAGCACATTCCGCAGTTTTATGGCATGGTCAAAACCAATCTCGGCGACGGCATGGTGTACGACTTAATACGCGATTACGATGGCGAAGTGTCGAACACGTTGGCGCACTATTTAAGAGGTGAGACCGATAGCAACGAAGCACAGCAGATCGCTGCCGCGTTGAAGGAGTTTCGCCGCTATCTGCTCAGCCAGCACATTATGGTGCGCGACCCCAATGCCACCAACTTTGCATTGCAGAAATGCAGCCGCGACCGCGTGCAGCTAGTGCTTATCGACGGCATTGGCAACGCCAACTTCGCACCCCTTTTCAATCGACTTGACTGGTTTGTTGAGCTGAAAATCAAACGTAAATGGCGCCACTTCGAGCTCTCGCTGCTAACGAAACACCCACATAACAAAAGCATGGAGCAAGCGTTACTGGCCGCCGACTCGCTACCCTAGCCGGCCGCCAGCTCAACCCGACGCCAGCGCACAAACAGCGTAGCCGCCATAAAAACGCTGATCACTGCCACCATAATAAACCAGTCAACAATCAGCCTGTGTGGCGAAAACAACGCCAGCGTTGCATTCATAAAGTACAGCAATACGATAAAGCACAGCCACGCATAGTTACGCCAGTGACGCTTTATCATGCCCGGCAGCAGCGCTGCAAACGGCAGCGCCTGCAGCACGAAGATGACCACGCGTGTATCCATCGCTTTCGGCCACAGATACAGAGTCTTGATGGCATAAAGCAATACCAGCAAGGCACAGCTAATAAGACAGGCAGCGCGTGCCATTTCCGCTTTTGAAGAAGTCATACTGCAGCTCCCAGACGCTGTGCCACGACCGCGACGCGTGTACCCAAAGCCTTACACAGTACCAGCTCTTCAGCGCTCACCGGATTTTTATTGTCCTGGCCGGCAACATGCGATGCGCCATAGGGAGTGCCGCCGCTTTTTGTGGTGTGCAGTTCGGCTTCGGAATACGGCAAACCCGCCACCAGCATGCCATGGTGTAGCAGCGGCAGCATCATGCTTAACAACGTCGTCTCCTGGCCGCCGTGCAGGCTGGAGGTGGAAGTAAATACTGCTGCCGGTTTGTTGATCAGCGCGCCGCTTAGCCAAAGTGACGCGGTGCCGTCGATAAAATATTTAAGCGGCGCAGCCATGTTGCCGAACCGGGTAGGACTGCCAAGTACCAGGCCGGCACAGTCGCGCAGATCATCGGTTTCGCAATAAAGCGCACCAGTGGCCGGAATATCCTCCTCGGTCGCCTCGCAAACGGTAGACACCGGCGGCACGGTGCGCAGACGCGCCTCCACGCCGGGCACCAGCTCAACGCCGCGCGCAATATGCTCGGCCATGGTAAGCGTTGCGCCATGGCGTGAGTAATACAATACTAATACATACATAACCTACAGTAGCGCTAACACGTTTTCTGGCGGACGACCCAGCACCGCCTTGCCATCGCGCACCACAATCGGCCGCTCGATCAGGCGCGGATGGTCGGCCATCGCTGCGACTAACTGCGCCTCAGACAGGCTCTTATCGGCCAGGCCCAACTCCTTGTACTCTGCCTCTCCCTTGCGCAGCAGCTCTCGGGCGGATAAATCCAACGCCGCCAGCAGCTTCTTCAACTCTGCTGCAGCAGGCGGTGTATCGAGGTATAAACGTACCTCGGGCTTAATATCGTTATCTTCCAGCAGCTTTAGCGTCTGTCTTGATTTTGAACAGCGGGGGTTGTGATAAATCACTACATCACTCATTCTGGCCTCTCTCTAACGATGCTCTGATATACTTGCGGCTTAGGCCGAGGATTATAGCAAGAACATATCATGCGTGATTACTTCAGTGTGCGCCGCCTGCAACAACTCATAGCCTTCAGCAAGTTTGTGACCCAGCGTTTTATCGAAGACGATTGCCAGCACTACGCCAAAGCACTGACTTATATGAGCCTGTTCGCGCTGGTGCCGGTGATGACCGTGGGCCTGGTGATGTTCTCGGCGATACCCAGCTTTGAAGACCTCGGCGCGCGCGTGCAGAACTTTGCATTTGAGCATTTCGTGCCGAGCACCGGCACGGGCATACAAAGCTACCTTGAATCGTTCGCCTCCAAAGCGCGCAGCCTGGGCGGCATCAGCGTTGCACTGCTGGGCGTTACCGCTTATTTGATGCTAAAAAACATCGAGACCTCATTCAACCGTATCTGGCGCACGCGCACGCATCGCAAAGGTTTAAGTAATTTTTTGCTCTACTGGGCAATTTTGACAATGGGTCCGATATTACTCGGCACCAGCCTGGCAATGACCACCTATGTGTCAGTGTTCGTTACCAGCTACGATGCTTTGGGCGTAGTGCCGGTGCTATTCAAATATTTGTCGTGGGTGTTCACGTCTATCACCTTCACCTTGCTGTTTGTTGCCGTACCCAACTGCAAAGTACCGCTGCCGCATGCCGCGCTGGGCGGCTTTCTTACCGGCGCTTCATTTGAAGTTGCTAAAAACCTGTTTGCGGAGTTAGTTTCGAACTCCAGTTTTCAATCGGTTTACGGCACTTTCGCTACCGTGCCATTGTTTCTGCTGTGGGTATATCTCTCCTGGTTGTTGGTACTGGCGGGCGCCGAGTTCGTGCGCTCCCTGTCGACCTACAAAGGCCGTTTTACACCGGACTATCCCGATTTGGTCGTGGCCACACTAATCTTGAATAAGTTCTGGCAGCAACAGCACAGCGGTAAAGCCATAGAAGAAAAAGACATTGTGGAAAGTAACTGGCTGTTCGGCCACGCTATCAATCGTGAACAATGGGAGCAGCTGCGCAATACGTTTTTAAAAGAACGCCTGCTCGCAATCACCGAAAGCGGCGACTTCGTGCTGGTGCGCGATTTAAACTATTTTTCTCTGTGGGATTTGCAGCTAGCCCTGCACTCACCACTTGCCTCCCAGTATGCCGAACGCAAACTGCACCATATGAGCGATGCCGGCAACGATGCTATCAGCGTTGACTGGTATGAAAACCTGCAGCGCTTAATGAAGTCGCAACAGGGCGAGCACCAAAAGGCGTTTGCCGTACCGCTGGCCAAACTGTTTGAAAAAGGAGATGCCGAGCCGCAAAATGCGACACTCAAATCTGTTTAGCACTGCAATTTTTTGCATTGCTATTGTTACTGCCTGCGCGGAGCAAGAGCCCCCTGCAACGGCACAGGCACCCGCTGCTAAGGGCCAGCTACAAACAGCAGCGGCACTGCGCGCCGCACCGCTGGTATTTATTAACTACTGGGCAACCTGGTGCGGGCCTTGCCGCGAAGAGATTCCCGAGCTGAACAAGTTTGCGCTTCAACATAAGGAATCTGTGACCGTGGTGGCAATTAATTTCGACGGCAGCAGCGGCGATCAGCTGCAGCAGGAGATAGAAGAAATGGGCATTACCTTCGCCAGCACTGACCTGCAGACCGGCGAGGAGTTGCAGTTAACCAGGCCCAGCGTATTACCCACCACCTACGTGCTGCAAAACGGCAAGCTGATAAATACCCTGCTCGGCCCACAAACCCTGCAAGACTTGCGGGCGGAGTTACCCGCTGCCGATGGATAATTACCGCGAACACCTGTTGATTACCGGTTTCGTGCAGCGGGTTGGTTACCGCGATTTTACGCGCCGCATGGCGCACAAGTATGCGCTCAAAGGCTGGTGCCGCAACCTGGCCGATGGCCGCGTAGAAGCACTGTTGTGCGGCGCGCAAGCGGATGTGCTGCAGTGTATTGAAGAGCTAAAGCGCGGACCGCAGCTAGCTCGCGTTAAATATATTGACCGGCGTTTGACTGATGACGCGACTGACTATATTGAGTTCGAGTTGAAGCGTTAGGGGTAGTGTTGTGCCGGCAAAAAAAGACGCTCAATCGCGAAACTGAATGCCTGCAACATTTTCATGCGCTCGAGTAAGAGGTGCGCATGGCGCGCCCTACTCTCTCTGCCGGAGTCGGTATTGTTTGCCTCGCGACAGCAGGCACTCTGTTTATGAGCTGAAGGCACTTTTGCGCTGAGAGCTCTAGTTAAGCGCGCGGCGGCACCTCGCCCAGCGGATGTTCATAAAAGAAACGCAGCATCTCCCGTGTCGCATCCGGCCCTTTGGGATCGGTATAGGTGCCGCTGGCACTGCCCCCCGACCAGGCGTGGCCGGCGCCGTGGACTAACCAGTGTTCAGCAAGTGGCTGCCCACTTGCGTCAAGGTGGGTGGTGCGGGTGTAGCTACGGCCGTTCGGCACCTTGCCGGACTGCACGGTAACGCGCAGCGGGTCGCTGCTGCCGGCGGTTGCCGACCTGGCATCGGATGGCACAGATTGCGCGACCACCTCCTCTCCATTGCACGGGTGCACGGTGGAATCCCGGTCGCCATGAAACACGATGGTTGGCGCGGGTGCCGTGCCGGACTGGGAGTCTCCTGTCTTCTGCCGGCCTCTCGCAGCGCGTTGGCTGCCCTGCATTGCGGCCAGCGCGGCGGGCAGATTCTGTGCAACTCCGTGGGGAAGACCTGAGTGGATACCGGCCGCCGCGTACAGGTCGGGGTAGACCATCGCCATGGTCGCCGCCATCGCCCCGCCGGCCGACAGCCCGGCCACATAGATCCGACGCGGATCAACGCAGTGGCTGTCGACGATCTGGCGGGTCAGTCCGGCAATGACCGAGGGCTCGCCCTGGTCACGCTGCTGATCCGACGCCTTGAACCAGTTCCAGCATTTCGAGCTGTTGGCTGCATGGGTCTGCGCAGGATAAGCAACCAGGCACAGCTGCGCTTCGGCCAGCGCGTTCATGCGGGTACCGATGGCGAAGTCGTCGGGATTCTGCGTGCATCCATGAAGCATTATGACAAGTGGTAGCGGCTGTCCGTGATAGCCGCTGGGCATATACAGCTTGTAGCTGCGGCTGCCGGCGTGATTGGTGAACGAGGCAGTGGTAAAGCGCCCGCCATCCGGCGCGGTATCCCGGGCCTGATCCGGGGAGGGTTCGGACCCAGGCATGGATCCGGGCATGGACTCGCGAAAGTCGCTCCAGTGCTGGCGCATTTTCTTATGTAGCTGACCACCAAATACAGACGAGGAAGTGACCGTGCTCTCGACGCTCGACTGTGCCGGTTCGTACGTTTGATATGACGGCTTACCTTCCTGCGCGGGAAGCACAATCGGTTCAGGGTCGACGACGCGGTACTCACCATCGAGCGTCGTCTGCGTGCCGGCACGAGGAGCATTGGCCACTGTGTGCGGTGACGACTCGCCACGCAAGGTACGTTGAATCTCCGCGGTGGCTTCGAGCAATTGCCCTGCGCGGGTCAAACGGGTCGCTTTAAGTATTCCTGCGGGTAGTTTTATCGTCATGATTTAAATCTCCGTGTAGTGCGCAATGCGCATCAGTGAATTCGGTCTGCCAGAGCGGCTTTGACAGCCGCGCTGGCGTGCAAAGCGCCCAGCACGACAACAGAATCGATTGTGGCGCAGGCGAGTTCGGGGGACACATCCTCGTCAATGGTAGCGAGACCCAGCACCTGAATCTGCAGGGTCTCGCCCGCCGCCTGAACCGCTTCGAGGTCGTTGCGCGTGTAATTCTGCAACCCGAGCACATAGGTTTTGCGGGCCACTGTTTCCTTGACGACCTCGGCATGCGTGGTCAACTGGTTGCGAATGGCGGTGCGAATCAGGTCGGTGCGATTGGAATAGAAGCCCTCCTGCACCAATAAGTCGATCTGTCCCAGGTCGACCACTCCGAGGTTAATAGTGATCTTCTCAGTGGTATTACCCGCCTTCGATTTAAACTGATGTACGCTCATTGGAATCCATATACCATCTGTATGGATGTTATTCTAATCCTCGTTACGTCATTGTCAACCTGTGAATTTCACTGCCATGCCAAACCGAACTCGTCCCGCGATGCGCGACAAGGCGAATTTTTTATGAATAAGGGCCAGGACCATCAGCGTTTTGAATGCGTCATCAGGGTTTCCGCTACCAACACACGGCATTCCAAAACTGTCATCGGTGCAGGAGTTGTACCGGCCATTAATTATCGTTAGTTACAGTCACTGATGACTTTGAGGCGAATGCAAAGCTGCGGTCTGTGAACCGCGCAACTATCCTTCTGCAGCAAACATGGGCATCGCCACCGGCTCCGATCTGCTCAGCTCTGCTGTCAGCAATCGGCCGCCCAAGCGCGCCACGAAAAAGAGCGAAAATGGGTATCGAGTTATGCACTGGATGATCGCTGCCAAGCGCGCGCAACGCCAGTTGCGTTGCCCGAAATTGCCATTTCCTATTGCCGGTGTATTGATATAGCGTTAGCAATGCCCAAGCGCGCCCGGTCAAGTTCGCTCTAATGCCCTGCAAAAGTAGCACTTGATCACTCTTTAATCGGTGGGCCGCGTTAGTCAGCTGTTAGAGCTTTGGAAAGATCAATGCTAATCGAACAATTACGCCGAAAACGATCAATACTTTTGAAAACTTACATTTTTCATGTCGGTTGGTTTAGCTCAACGCTTGCGTCCGCTGCAACAGACACAATTCAGCCTGCATTGCCTACGTTACTTTTACTGACGTTGATCACCGTACCTCCAGTATTAATCTACACGGTGGCTGTACATAACGCTTGTAGAGCAATCGACCCATTTGCAAGCAGTGTTGGCTTGGTGCCAGTTATCCTATTTACGATATTCCTAACCCCTTTCGAATCCGGGCTAGTGCTTCCGTTAAAGAACCTTTGGGTATCTCGGCGTATTCTCACCGCATGGGAAAAAGCGCTAACCCGGCAATGAACTGTGCGTTTTGAACGCCCGCTTTTACACCATCGTCCATGCGAGTAAACTACGGCTCATGGCCGAAAAGAAACTCAAATAATCGGCTGTTGGAACGAAGAATTTTCTTCTTACAAGGCAATGAACAGGACAATTTTACCGTTAGCTGTTTTGCGCATGGGCTACGTCCTACTATCTGCGCAAAACAACTAGCGGCAAGATTGCCAGTTGACACGGCGTTATGAGTAACAAACGGTATATCCATGAGCACAATGACAGAAAAGATCGAGGTGGAGAACGTCAACTTGCCCGGCAAGTCCACTAACGTTGATGCCGTAAAATACAGAGCTATGAAAAAAGCGTTTCTCAAAATCCTTCCTGGCTCCAGCCCTGGACTGACACAAAAAGATATTCAAGAACAAGTAAAACCGCAACTGCCCCAAAGTATTTTTCCTCAAGGCGCTACTTCAGGTTGGTGGGCAAAAACAGTTCAGCTTGACCTCGAAGCAAAGGGTATTGTAACGAGGGAAACATGTAAGCCCTTACGGTGGCACAAGTCGTGATTCGTAAAAAAGCAGCGAACCGGCACTTTGGATAACTACTATTGAAGCTGCTTTATACCGACGAAAATACTGTCATCGTATCAAATGCAAAAAATATCGTTGAAGCTAACGGTATAGACGTAGTATTGAAGAACGAATTCACCGCCGGAAGAGTGACACCCGGTCATATTGGTCTACCTGAGTTGTGGGTAGTTAATGACGCTGATTACGATCGGGCAGTTAATCTTATAGAAACCGCTTTGAGTATCAAGGATGCTGTAGAGTGGGTCTGCTCAAAGTGCGGTGAAAGTAATGACCCATCTTTCGAGCTCTGCTGGAAATGCCAAAGCGCAAACTTTTAACAAGTCACTCGATACCATGAAATTTTCGGGAATGATTTTCGAAGACCCAAAGCAGATTAGATTCGAACTGAAAAATATCGCGCGTACTTCAAAGGCGACATTGCCGCCGAGGAAGCGAACCTGTATCTCGAGAAAGAAGATGGAAAACGGATGATAGAATTTCCTATTTATACATTCAAAAATCTTACTGTGACGGACCTCTGATAGGCGAGAGCCTGCTATTGAATCATCGTCGTTGTCTGGCTAACACGCTAGCAACGGTTAGGTACATAGCAACTCGGAGGCAGCTACACTGCCTTATATCACGCAGTACTCGCAACGGGTTCGCCGGCAGGTTTTACGCATTTACAGGTTCAATTTACTCACCTTTCTCATTATGCTCGCGCCTTTTTTCTCAAGAGCTACAATCTCACCGAATTCAATGTTCAACCAGTCGCTGGTATCCTCAGTCAGGGGCTCGGAAGCGAATATAGCGGACGTTGCCTCGTCGTCAGAGCAAACATCGACGCCGTACGACTTTTCATAGTCCTGAAAATTTCGACCTATAAGCAGGTACATCGGCTCCAGGAGCATGCTGAGAGCGTAGTCTCTTGTGCCCGGCCCGGATTTTCGTAGCTCTCGCCAATCTCCAGTTACGTCAGTTTCTCCCTTATGTCCTGAGCCGTAGTTGACCCCGATGATTCTGTTCGGAGAAACCAGGGCCATCTTTAACTTGGTTAGTTCTACCAGATCGTGCTTTTTCATTGCCTGTAGAATGACTTTCAACATTTTCTCGAATCCGAGTTGAACGTCCTCGTTACTATCGCTTTTGAGCAGAGAGAGGAGAAGCACGTAAAGAAATTCTGTGTCGGTGGTGCCCCGCATCTGCTTCAAGTACTTATCCTTACAGTGCGATAGCAGTTCCTTTTGCAATGTTCTCCAGTTCGACAAGGCGCCGTTCTGAGCAAGAATCCAGGGAGTACCTTTGAAGGAAAAAGGGTGGCAGTTTTCGTCGGCTAGAACAGTGATCGAGTTGTAGGCTGCGGCTCTCACGTGAGCTAGCAGCGTACTGGCCTGCAAACTCGGAATGATTCCTTTGGCATTATCGTCGTAGAAAGCCGCCATGGGTCTACGATAGAGCAATGGTTCCTCTGGTTTCAGAAGGTGCTCGCTCCAGGCTCCAAATCCCCACCCCGCTAATTGAAGTAGCGGATGCAGCTCCGGGTCGAGGGTTTGGTTGATAAGGCTATTCTCCGGCGCAAGGAGTAAGCTTTCAATAGGTATTTCTGGCCCGATGTAAGCGAGAACTCGGCACATAATTTTTCCTTATTTGTCCTGTAAACAGGAGTGGATGTAGTCGGTCAGGTAAAGCTGGCATTTATTGTTAGTAACACCGGCCTGGCCCGCCGAATATGTTCGTAATTGCCGTCTGTATGGATATGGTTGCTTCAATGATTACCAGGTTCATCATCGCGCAGTTTCGCCCTGAATGCCATACTGTTGGTGCGTTCGGCGTGACTGGCAAATTTGGCTATTTTACGCTATGGGTCGCCCGACCGGTCGCGGCCGCGACGTGGCTGCCAGCTGACTGGCTCCCTGTGTAGTTCAACAGCAGCTGAGTGAATGGTAAGCTGTCGGCCTGATCTATAGGGAGCTACACGATGGGCTTTATCTTACGCAGTCTCCGCTGGGTATTACTACTCGTCGTTTTGGCGGCGGTTGGCGCATCGATCTGGTTCTGGTTCCTGCCGGTTGGCGTTAACAATTATATTAATAAGATCTCGATACAACTATTAGCCGATTCGCCGGAGCTCCTGACCGGGCTTGGCATGATCGACAACACGCCGCTCGACTTTCATTCGGGCAAGCTTTCTGACTACACCAAAGCGCATGAACTTAAGCAGATTGCCAAGCTGCAGCGGATACGTGAGGGGCTCGACCGTTATGGGCCGAAAGGGCTAGAAGGGCAGGAATTGCTTAGCTGGCGCATCATGGCCTGGTTCGTCGACGACCTGATTCGCCAGGCCGAATTCGAACACGGTAGCTACCGCGTCAACCAGCTTAGTGGCATCACTCTGGAGATACCGCAACTCCTGACCGACCAACATGTCATCAATGGCGAAAAAAGCGTCGAGCGTTATATCTCGCGTATCAACGAATTCGGCCGGGTCCTTGGCGAGATGAAGACCCGGGTCGAGGACGATCACGAACATGGGATCACGCCGCCCGACTTCATCATCGAAAAGGCGCTTGGCGGCATGCGAGCCTTTATCGAAGGCGGCGCCGAAAACAATCCGCTAGTGACGACACTGCCGTCAAAACTGCAGGAGATCGGCCTCGGAGATAATGACAAAGCCGATTACATAGCGCAAGCGTCAAAGGCCGTAGAAACTGTGGTCATACCTGGATATCAGGCCATGATCGGGTTGTTCGAAGAACTCCTGAAGACCGCCGATCATGACGCCGGCATCTGGCGAATTCCTGAAGGTAAGGCGATTTACGCCGCGGCCCTCAAATCCAATACGACAACAGACCTTAGCGCGGAACAGATCCATGATACTGGCCTGGCAGAAGTGAAACGAATTGAAACAGAGATGCAAGCCATCCTTGTCGGCCAGGGATTGACCGAGGGAAGCATGGCGACACGTATTCGCCAACTGATGGAGGATACTACACAGCATTTTCCAAATACGGATGACGGCCGTCGGGCTATGATCGATTACCTCGTAACGCTGAATGACGAAGTGATGGCAAAAGCCGGCGATTATTTCCTTACACTGCCTCCGCAACCGCTGGAAGTGGTACGGGTGCCAGTGTACTCGCAGGACTCAAGCCCCGGCGGTTATTACATGCCACCAGCGTTGGACGGATCACGGCCAGGGCGCTTCTACATCAACCAGAAAGATACGGCGGACAATCCGAAATGGACGCTGCCGACCTTCATTGTCCATGAGGGCTCGCCGGGCCATCATTTCCAGCTCTCGCTAGCGCAACTGATCACGGGCGTACCGGCCATACGTAAGGTGTTACCCTTCAACGCCTACGCGGAGGGATGGGCGCTTTATGCCGAGCGCATCGCCAAAACGGATATGGGTTTGTATGACGATGATCCGCTGGGTGACCTCGGCCGCCTGCAGGCAGAGATGTTTCGCGCGGTGCGACTCGTCGTCGACACCGGCATGCACGCTAAAAGGTGGTCACGGGAACGGGCAATCGAGTATATGATCTCCAGGACCGGCATGACCGAAGCAGAAGTGACCCGCGAAATCGAGCGCTATGTAGTATGGCCGGGCCAGGCAACTGCGTATAAGACCGGCCAACTCGCCATGCTCGACATGCGCAGCAATGCGGAAGCCGACCTCGGCGATAAATTCGATGTGCGCGAGTTCCACGAAACGATGCTGATGAATGGTGCGATGCCGTTGGACATTCTCGACGATGTCGTTGCGGACTGGGTCGCGGCAACTGCGGCAGATTAAACGGCAAAGAAATTTAGCAACTCGATAACGGCTTCACCGAGATTTAATTTAACAACATCGCTGCATACAATGCTATTGCCCGCAGTAACTAATAAACGATGTCTACACTTACTCGTTCGCCTGCTCGCGCAAATCAAATTTTCGGATTTTGCCGGTGCTGGTTTTTGGCAGTTCGCCAAAAGTCACGCCCTTAGGTAGCTTGAAGCGGGCCAGACGCTCGCGGCAAAAGTCGATGACCTCCTGTTCGCTGAGCTTCACGCCGGCTTTCAGTGTAACGAAAGCGTGTGGAACTTCGCCCCACTTGTCGTCCAGTTTGGCCACCACGGCGGCTTCCATAATGGCTGGGTGTTGGTAGAGTACGCCCTCCACTTCAATACTGGAGATGTTTTCGCCACCGGAAATAATGATGTCTTTGGAGCGGTCCTTGATCTCGATGTAACCGTCTGGATGACACACCGCCAGGTCACCGGAATGGAACCAGCCGCCGGCAAAGCACTCTTTGGTGGCGTCGGGATTTTTTAAATAACCCTTCATCACCACGTTGCCGCGCATCATGATCTCGCCAATAGTTTCACCATCGTGAGGGACTTCTTTCATGGTCTCGGCATCCGCCACCATCAGCCCCTCCAGCATGGGATAACGCACGCCCTGGCGGGATTTAAGACGGGCCCGCTCCTCAATGGGCTGTTCGTTCCACCGCTCATGCCAGGCGCAGACCACCGAAGGTCCGTAGGTTTCGGTAAGTCCGTAGGTGTGCGTCACTTCCATGCCCAGTTCCTCCATTCCCTGAATCACGGAGGCCGGTGGCGCGGCACCAGCGGTCATCGCTTTGACCGAGTGATTGATGCCCTGTTTCAGCTCAGCATCTGCATTATTAAGCAAATTCAGCACAATGGGGGCGGCGCAAAAGTGGCTGACTTTTTCAGCGCGAATCAGATCAAATATTGCATCGGCACGTACCTGACGCAGGCACACGTTGGTGCCTGCCTGGGCGGCCAGGGTCCAGGGAAAACACCAGCCGTTACAATGGAACATGGGCAGCGTCCACAGGTAGGTGAGGTGACGTGGCATATCCCAGGCAAGAATGTTGTTGATGGCATTTTGTGAGGCACCGCGATGGTGATAAACCACCCCTTTGGGGTTGCCGGTGGTGCCGGAAGTATAGTTGAGACTGATAGCATCCCACTCATCCGCGGGCGGTTGCCAGTCAAAGCTGGCATCGCCGCGGGCAATAAATTCGTCATAGCTGAGTTCGCCAATGGCTATGCCATCAGCATAGGTAGGGTCATCGATGGTAATTACAAGCGGTGCCTGTGCCAGCGTGTCGCGGGCTATGTGCAACGCCTGCTCGACGACTTCACCGAACTCTCGGTCTACCAGCACAACCCTGGCCTCGGCGTGGCCCAGGATGAAGCCGATAGTGGCAGCGTCGAGGCGGACGTTAATGGCATTAAGCACGGCGCCGACCATGGGAACACCGAAATGAGCCTCGAACAGTTCCGGAATATTGGGAGCGATTATCGCGACTGTGTCGCCTTTGCCGATGCCCGAGCCTTGCAGGGCCGAAGCCAGTTGGCGGCAGCGGGCGTAGGTTTCGCGCCAATTGCGGCGTACCTCGCCGTGCACAACCGCCAGTTGCTCGGGGTAAACCTGAGCTGCGCGGTCAATAAAGTTAAGTGGCGTCAGCGCGGCAAAATTTGCCGGGGTTTGCTCCAGATTTTCTTCGTAGATGTTGGTCATGTTTTTACTCCAACGCGGCTAATTAGGTGTAACAGTAATCGCTATCCAGATTTTAAACGGGCTCTTTATAGTAACTGAAAATCTCGTACGGTGAACTCATCATCGACTAATCGCTGCGTATGTCAGCGGCTTTTATTTTCCTCAAACTTTCCTCAAACGGCGGATACACAACCCCTTTCTCGGTAATTATCGCGGTAATTAAATCGGCCGGTGTCACATCGAACGCCGGGTTATAAACCGGTGTTGCCGC
>JBBKXJ010000047.1:0-3652 GCA_037969395.1 Pseudomonadales bacterium | reverse complement strand
GGTGAAGGTGCCGTGGTCGCGATACTCGACTCGGGCATTAACAGTGACCATCCCTCGTTTGCCGATATCGGCGGCGACGGCTACGACCACACCAACCCGCTGGGCGACCGCAACTACCTGCCGGGCAGTTACTGCGATGTAGGCAACCCGCTGTTTTGCAATGATAAACTGATCGGCGCATGGGATATGGTCCAAAGCGACGATGACCCCGGCGCGCCGCAAGACGACGACGGCCACGGCAGTCACACAGCTAGCACGGTGGCGGGTAACGCCATTACCAACGCCACGTTGTTTGCGCCGACTACGCAGCTCAGCCGCAATCTTTCCGGCGTGGCACCGCATGCAAATATTATTGCCTACGACGTTTGCATCGTCAGCTGCCCCGGAGCGGCGTTGCTAGGCGCACTCGAGCAAGTACTATTAGATGCAGCCAACCTGCCGGATGGAATTCACGCCCTGAACTACTCTATCTCGGGCGGTAACGACCCTTACAACGATGCAGTCGAGCTCGCCTTTCTGAATGTAACCGAAGCCGGCGTTTTTGTATCAACGTCAGCCGGCAATGAAGGCCCCGGGCCAGCGACTACCGGCCATAACTCACCATGGGTGACCAACGTAGCTGCTTTGACGCACAGTCGCCGCATTGAAAACATCCTGAGCGGGCTGACCAGCGACAACGGATCGCTTGCCGATATTGTTGGCTCAGGCCTGACCGCGGGCTACGGCCCGGCGGCTATCGTTTATGCCGGAGATTTTCCTACCGACAACGGCTCTCCCAATGATACGGAACCCGAGCAATGCCTCGAGCCATTTCCGGCCGGTCAGTTTAACGGCGAGATCGTCGTCTGCGACCGTGGCGCTATTGCCCGCACCGCGAAAGGCGAGAATGTGTTGGCCGGTGGCGCCGGCGGCTACGTGTTGGCGAATGCCGAAGATGATGGCGATGCCGTAGTTGCAGACGAACACGTTTTGCCAGGGGTACACATAGGCTTTGACGACGGTGTCACTTTGAAGCAATGGCTGGCTGACGCCGCTGATCCCATGGCGACGATAAACGGTTTCAACCTGAACATTGCCCGCGCTAACGGCGACGTAATGGCCGCCTTTAGCTCTCGCGGCCCTAACCTGGCGATCGACGTACTGAAACCGGATGTAGGCGGACCCGGTGTGTCGATTTTTGCAGCTCAGGCCAACGGCTTTACTGTTGCGCCCGAGTATCAGCTGTTGTCGGGTACATCCATGTCAAGCCCGCATAACGCTGGCGCCGGCGCACTGATCAATGTGCTCACCGACTGGACCCCCTACGAAATTAAATCCGCGCTGATGATGACCGCTAATCACAGCAACAATAAAAAAGAAGACGGTGTTACGCCGACCGATGCATTCGACGTGGGCGCAGGCCGGATCAATGTAAAGAACGCCATTCGCAGTGGACTGGTGCTCAACGAAACCGGCTTTAACTTCCTGCAAGCCGATCCTGCCGAGGGCGGCGATCCGAAAACGCTGAACATCGCCAGCATGCAAAACGGCAACTGCGTGGGCATGTGTTCATGGGAACGTACCGTGACCAACAAGTCGGGCGAGGCTGGCAGCTGGCGCGTGGTTACGCGCAAGAAAACTGGCAACCTGAAGCTCACAGCCGAGCCCGGCGAAATCAGCCTGGGCAGTGGCGAAAGCGCGAAAATCCTGGTCAGCGCCGACAATACGCTGGCAGATGAAGGCTGGAATTTTGGCGAGCTGCAGTTAAAGCCAAGCAACGGTAGTCTGGCAAATTTGCATATGCCGGTTGCCGTGCAAACCGCGCTCAGCAGCAGTGCTGATTTGAGCAAAACGGTAGACAAGCCGAATGCCGTGCAAGGCGATTTGCTGACCTACACCATTGAGCTGGTTAATGGTCAATTGGAGGGCACCATTAACCTGACCGACGTAGTACCGGCTGGACTCACCGCCATTGCCAGCTCGGTGACGGAGACCGTCACCAAAGGTGAGACGTCCAAAGCGTTTAGTTTTGACAGCGCTACCCGGGCAAGCTGGAGCGGTGCACTGGCGTTGGGCGGGCTGGAGCTAAATAGCTCTGATACTGCCCCCTCTGCCTTTTTGCCGCTTGCTGACTTTGGTGTTGAACCGCAGGGCTGCCCCAGCAACTGCGACGACGGTGCTATCGTCCTCAACGTACCCACTTTCACTTACAACGGCCAGAGCTACAGCGAAGTGATTATGTCGGTTAACGGCACCCTGCAGGCTGGGTCAGACGGCGATCTGGCAGCCAGCGCTTCGAACCAGGAGCTGCCAAGCAGCACGCCGCCGAACAATATCATCGCGCCGCTATGGACAGATCTGGACATGGGCGTAGACGGTGATGGCGCGGAAATGTATGTGGGCGTGCTGGGTAATGGCGTCACCGACTTTATCATTTTTGAATGGAACAGCATTCCCCTGTTCGGCGAGCCCGATACCGCCTACAGCTTTCAAGTTTGGGTGGAAGTTGGCAGCTCTGGCAACATGTGGGTTGTGTACGGCGATATAGGCGATGTTAGCGAACTTGAAAGTGCAACCGTAGGCGTAGAGAACGACAACGGCACCGTCGGTGACTCGGAGTTCTACAACGGCGAAGGCGCAGCGCCTGCGTCGGGTGATATGTACGCCGTGGAGCAAATCGTCGGTGGCACCGCAACGCTGACCTTCCAGGCCAGGGCTGATCGCTGCCGCGGCAATAATGATGTGAAGGTTAACCGGGTGGAGTTAAGCAGCGGCGATACGCAGGAAAGTGCCATCGCTGTGACCAAGTGCAAAAGAAGATAACAATAACTTGCTAGCGCTGCGGCAGTAGCGCGAAAAATATGAGGGGTAGCTTTGCTACCCCTTTTTTTGTTTGGCTAAAACCTTTCTGTGGTGCGCTGCATCTGCGCGGCCCGACCTGTTTCCTCGCCGTAGGGTGCGCCGTGCGCACGGCGCACCCTACGCATCACCCGAGCCATAGGGGAGTGGCTCGCTGGCAGCGGGTTTTTCGCACAAGCTCGGTGCTTTATTGTTACCACTGTGGTAATGGTAAATCTTGCCCGCATAACGAAACTTGATTCGCGTGCCATTAACCAGCGCCTGCATATATTGATTGCCCGGCTGCGGACAACCCAGGCTTGAGTCGCGCCAGGTTACATAGCTTGCGTCAACAAGCTCAATCTGACTTACTAAAACCTGTAGCTTCGCCGCCAGATCCTTACGGGAGGAGTCAACGAAAGCCTGCATACGGGCATCAAGCGGGCCGGGGGTTGATTTCTCCGGCATTTTCACTTCTCCTTTGCGCTGCGGTGTCGCGACCACCTTGAACTCCGGCTTTTTATTTACTGCAGGCTGATCACCGGCAGAGGGATCACCAGGCCCTGCGGAACAGGAAGCACACAACGCGAACGCGATAGTCGCGTACCGGACTGACATCATATTATTGCCCCAGCCTATATTCATACAAGCGCTCATAGTAAGACTGGCATTCGCGAACCAATGGCTGTAACGCCTCTGGCAACGCCACGTTTTTAGGCTGGTACTCAGCGAAACCGGTCGACTGCCACACCGAGTCATACCAATGCTTGCCCCATACGCCATCGCTTTCGCGTGCACCCGGTGGCCAGGCAAGCATACGCTCGCTGAACGGTAT
>JBBKXJ010000046.1:0-3887 GCA_037969395.1 Pseudomonadales bacterium | reverse complement strand
GGCCAGCTCGGTTTGCGGGGCATGTATCAATGCGCGGCACGTCGTACGTGGCCGGCGGACGTGAAACTGATACGTCCATTCGCTGAGGAAATCGACATCGATTTTCGCAATGAAATTGAAGATATATCATTGTCGCTGGGTGAAAAAACTATCTTGCAGCTCTACCATTCTTACCAACTGAGGCTCACTAACTTGGCTGCTCGACTTGACAGGCTTTTACTCACCTTGCAGGCTCCCTCGGTTGTCCAAATTCATTCCAGATGAATTTGTCACGGTGTGTTAGCGCCAAGCAATAATCATCGAATCAATGTGACATTGGCGAAACGTGGCGAGGGAGGCAATAGCAAGCAGGATTTGAAGAGCAAAAAGAACGCAGAGCCGCCAGTGGGCAAGCATAAGGAAACCTAATTAGCCCTGAGAATGCGGACGGTCTAAAATATTAAGATGAATTACAAGTCTGCTCGATAATTTGCCAGCCGAAGAAATGTTTAATATTTAATCATCCGACAGGTTTTTCAGGCGATGCTCCCAGCGCCTTTTGGCAAAACGGCGCATATTTGGAATATTGTCTGTTTCGTCCATGATCGGCTGGCCAATAATGGTTTCAATAACATCTTCCATCGTAACCAGGCCAAGCCAGGTGCCGTATTCGTCGTACACTAAACACATATGCTGGCGCTCATGCATTAGCTGGGTCATTAAGTGCTCGGTACTCATTTTATCTGAGATAACCTTTACTGGTTTCATCAGATCGCCCACCACCTGCTGGTCAGTAATGTTCAGCATATCGTAGCGAAACACGATACCTAACGGAGACCCGTCTTTATCCAGCACAGGATAACGTGAGAACAGGCCTACCTTTATCCGCTCGATAAATTGGTCGAGCGGCTCATCCGGGCTGGCACTGTCGCATACCGTGCGCGGTGTCATTATGTCGCGCACTTTAATATCATGCAGATCCAATATGTTAGCGATAACCCGTTGCTCATCTTCATCCAGTTTATTCAACTCGCGGCCCAGCACTGTCAGGGCTTTAATTTCCTGGCGTAAGTCGTGTTCATGGTTACCACCGCCAAATAGTTTCATTATTTGATCAGATAGCCAGATAACCGGCCGCAATAGCGTAATCATTACATTTAGTGTTGTGGGTAAGATTGGTGCTATGTTAGGCCAGTAACGGGCACCGATGGTTTTGGGCACAATTTCTGACAGCACCAGGATCAGTAATGTCATAATGGCTGAGGCAATGCCCAGGTAACCATCACCAAATATCACGGTAACCTGGGCGCCAACGCCGGTAGCACCGACGGTATGCGCTAACGTATTCAGGGTTAAAATAGCGGCCAAAGGCTGGTCTATTTTATCTTTTAAGATTTTAAGTCGATCGTACAGTTTAGGATTGCTTTGCTTTTGCTGGGCAATATAACTTGGCGTTAATGAAAGCAAGGCCGCTTCCAGAATAGAACAAATAAAAGATACTGCGATAGATAGAACTACAAACGCAATCAACTGGCTCATGCGGGTTAGTTACAACACTCCAGATAAATAAGGACTGACAGTATATAATGTAGTGGTCTAATATCATCTATCATCTTTCTAGTTCACCAAAATTCGGAGCTACCATCACACAAAGTTAGTGACCGTAAGCAGGAAGAACAAGCATTATTTAAGGGTCGAAAAGCGAAGAGAGGGGTCAAAGGGTCGGTTATTTGATTTATGACCCAACCGGAATACCGAGATTGTATGAATTTAAAATTTGTGCAATTAATTCGGCTCATCTGAAAGAACTTCACATTTTTTATTAGTGAGAGATACCCAAATCGAAATTTCAATCTATTGGGTTTCGACATGCGCCTTAACCAGATTATTTTCCATATCGACATAGCCGTAGGGCGCCGACGATTAGAACATTTGCGCAAAGGCATCGAGCCACACATAGAGAATCTGACATGTGACCGTCGGAACGGTGAAGAAATCTATCCCAGCAACACAATCGGCACGGTTTTCGAGAAATGTTCTCCCAGTCTGCGATGGCGGTTCTTGCTGACGAACCATATACTTTGAAACCGTCACTTGAGGAATATCGATGCCAAGCTTGAGCAACTCCCCGAGGATTCGAGGCGCTCTCCAACGGACATTCGCTGACTGCATTTGTCGGATGAGCTTGCGCATGTCTTTATCAACGGACGGTCGACCCACGTGCTGGCGGCGACTTTTCTACGTCCAATAGCGTCGAAAACTTTCTCTAATGCCAGCGCACGACGGTATCGGGGTGCAATGTATGCACCATCGCCCGCCATCCGTCGACATAATTCGAGAACAGGATCCAAAACAAGCGGTCGACAAGCGATAACCACGGGTGCTTCACCGGAGGTTCGAGCTTTGCCAGCTGCTGGCGTAGTGCCAGATTCTCCAGTGTCAATTGACGGCGTGACTTGCATAAAGACCGACCCGTATGGAGTACCGTAGACAATCGGCTAAGCATGTTGGCCATGTTTCAGCAACTACGCGGAAAGGTCAATAATTTCAAGCCGATCTGATTTTCAGAAGGCACAGGTTCCCAGGTAGTCCTCCAGCAGGCAGAGTTGCGCGCTAATGGTTTGCGGCGTCAGGCTCGGCCTTTCCCCCGCACGGGCAACATCACCCTCGGTGGCCACCGCCCAGAATTAGCGCAGCTGCTTTAAGTTAATCATAGTGTCTGAAGCACTTCGTATTTTACGAATAGTATGCAAATTATAATCGAATATTATTGTCTGTATCAATCAGCTAGTCTATCTGCTATTGGATATGTCAGAGGGTATATTTCGTGAAAAACTCAGTAACTATGGCTGCACGCCGGCCTCAAACAGCCACTCTCGTCACCAACAGGGTAGTCCGCAACACCTATATGTTGCTATCGATGACCCTGCTGTTCAGCGCTCTGACTGCCGGGGTGTCGATGGCGCTGAATTTGCCCCATCCGGGGCTGGTAGTCACGTTGGTTGGCTATTTCGGTCTTCTTTTTCTGACTGCGAAGTTTCGTGACCGCGCTTTGGGCCTCGCCTTTGTGTTCGCCCTCACCGGCTTTATGGGTTACACCCTGGGGCCGATTCTGAATAACTATCTGGCCATGCGCAACGGTGGTGAACTTGTCATGCTGGCCATGGGCACTACCGCTGTGATTTTCCTCGGCTTGTCTGGTTATGCACTAACGACTCGCAAGGATTTCAGCTTCATGGGCGGCACCTTGATGGTCGGCGTTCTGGTGGCCTTTCTAGCCGGCCTGGCGGCGGTGTTTCTCGAGCTGTCGTCGCTCGCGCTGGCGGTGTCATCGATGTTCGTGCTTCTCATGGCAGGTCTCATCCTGTATGAGACCAGCGAAATTATCCATGGTGGCGAAACCAACTACATCATGGCGACCGTCACGCTGTATGTTTCGATTTTTAACCTCTTCACCAGCCTGTTGCACCTATTGGGGTTCATGAGAAGTGATGAATGATTGGCGCACCATTTAAAAACTGAGCAATTTTGCATGACGCACTTGACGACACTCGAAGATCTCAAAGCACATATTGCTTTGCTGGCGATTGTCACTGGGCGGCGTTGGCTGTCTGCTGCGTACCCACCTCGGCGCTCAGGGTACGCACCAGCTTTCCCCGGCCAGCAGACATTGAGTTAGTTGCAAGCAACGATATTAGCGCGCGGCGAAAGCCGGCGAATAGGAGAAGTCAATGTTTGAATGGCTGGCGAGCCCGGAGGCGTGGATAGCATTAGCTACCCTAACCGCGTTGGAAATCGTGTTAGGAATCGATAACATTATTTTTATCTCAATTCTGGTCGGTCGTCTGCCGCCGGAACAGCGTGCGTTCGCGAGAAAAACGGGCCTCGCCCTTGCTATGATCGCACGC
>JBBKXJ010000045.1:0-52962 GCA_037969395.1 Pseudomonadales bacterium | reverse complement strand
ACGGATTCGAGCCATCGCCTTCCTCGCCGTTAATATGAATCATGCCGGCGCGAATGCGCTTGGCGATCTGTTTGGCGTGTTCCGGCTCGCCGGAGACATAGCCCGAAAGGCCGTAGACGGTATCGTTAGCAATCGCGACGGCTTCGTCCTCGTCCTTATAGCTGATGATCGATAGTACCGGGCCGAAGACTTCCTCACGCGCTATGGTCATATCGTTAGTGACGTTGGCGAATACGGTGGGTTTGACGAAATAGCCGGTTTCCAGCCCCTCCGGTTTGCCGGGGCCGCCGGCGATCAGTTCGGCACCTTCTTCAATGCCTTTGTTAATGAGGGCTTGAATTTTATTGTATTGCAGTTCGCTCACCACTGGTCCCATCATCGTTTTTTCGTCGGCGCTGTCACCCGGTTTGATTTTTTCGGCGGCGGCGCGGGCGGCTTCTATTGCCGTTGCGAGGTGTTGCTCCGGCACCAGCATACGCGATGGCGCGTTGCACGATTGACCCGTGTTGCCGAAGCAGCCCTTAACGCCGTTGGCGACGGCTGTGGCAATGTCGGCGTCGTCGAGAATAATATTGGCGGATTTGCCGCCCAACTCCTGGGCCACGCGTTTGACCGTATCTGCCGCGGCTTTGGCTATTGCTATACCGGCACGGGTGGAGCCGGTAAATGACACCATGTCGATATCCGGGTGGGCCGAGATCGCCGCACCGACGCCTGGGCCGTCGCCGTTGACCATATTGTATACGCCTGCCGGTACGCCGGCTTCGTGCAGTATTTCAGTTAATATCGCGGCGCTGATGGGAGCGATCTCGCTGGGTTTTAAAATGCAGGTGCAACCTGCGGCGAGGGCCGGAATGACCTTGCAGGCGATTTGGTTGATTGGCCAGTTCCACGGTGTAATAAAACCGCACACGCCAATGGGTTCTTTGCGAATCTCGTGGGCTGCGTGGGTTTCTTCGAATTTATAATCGCGTAACACGGCAAGAGTCTGGTCGAGGTGCATCACCCATGTGCCGGCCTGCGATCGTTTGGCAAAGCGAATTGGTGCGCCCATTTCCTGGCTGATCGCCTGCGCCACGTCGTCGTAGCGGGCCATATAAACTTCTTTAATGCGTTCCAGCAGAGCAATGCGTTCGTCACGGCTGGTTTGCGAGTAGGTTTCGAATGCTTTCTTCGCGGCCGCCACGGCAAGATCTACGTCGGCGGCATTACCGAGACTGATAGTGCCGATACTTTTTTCGGTTGCCGGATTAATCACTTCGCAGGTTTTACCGTCCTGCGGTTTTACCCATTCGCCATTGATATAAAAGTCATTGAAAGTATACATGTCAGATTTCCTAAAAAATCAGAGCGTGAGCGGTGGCGCCATTGTAAACGAGTCAGTCTCGGGTTTCGATGGCAATGGGTTGCCATCGACTGTTATTCCTGCCGCTACGTCGCATACTACTTTGGTGCTAACACGTACGGGTAATTGTCTGTAGCGGCGTAGCGTTGCAATATGCCGGGGTGTTATAAGCGAACAGGGATTGTTTGTATGAAAAACAGGATGTTATTTTCACTGTCGTTCGTTGTTCTACTACCTGCACTTCTAAGCTGCACTGAGTCGTCGGATAAAGAACTGCAAGCCTGTGCCGATGTCGTAAAAAAAGGCTTCCGGCCCATAGCCGAAGACCGCGCTGACCGATTTCTCGGAAAAGTAGCCGAACACACCGCCTTGTGTCGTGGCGGGGATAAGGTCGCAAAGTATCGTGCTACGCCGTGGGTCGATTGGTCGAACTATTGGGGTGTTGGCGACGAGTTCAGTAAAAAAGCGGGTTCGGAGGCTAAAACGCTGGTGGGCGAACATCTGAAGCCGAACGGTCGCGGCATTGATGGATCGTTAGTCGATCTTGAATACCAACGCGTAGAGCTTATCAAGTTCAATCTGTTCGATAATTATACTTATCAGAGCTATGTAAAGGGTCTGGGCGGCAAGCCCGGGTCAACCCTCAGTCAATGGCCGGAAATGCGCCTTGCCGCGGATAACCCTGATTATCAAGCTGTTGGTGGCGCCGGCCCGCAGGAATGTCACGGCGACATGATTCGCCACCGTACGCTGACGGGCATTTGTAACGACATCTGGAACCCGAAAATGGGTTCAACCGGTACGCTGTTCTCGCGCAATGTGCAGTTCGAGTCAACTTTTCCTCAACTACAAAAGAACGAACTGGCCATTGCGCGGCACAGCGACCAGGAGCATGGCGAACGCCTCGGCTTGCTAAAACCCGACCCGCAACGTATTAGCCGCGAATTGTTTACGCGCGAACAACAAACGCCTGACCTCTGCAACGAGGGCAAAGGCGTGCCGGGCGAGCCGCGTAGCTCGGCATGCGACTACCAGAAAGCGCCGTTCTTCAATGTGCTGGCGGCGTTCTGGATTCAATTTATGACCCACGACTGGTTTTCGCATATGCAAGAGGGGCGCAACAAACCGGGTTTGGCTGAAGTGGGCTGTGCGAAAGGAGCCGAAGCGCTGGGTTGCCGACCAGGTGACAGGCGCGAAGAAATTCTGGTCGCAGAAGAGGGCGAACCGGAGTCGTTTAAGCACAATGGCGAAACCCGGCTAAAACGCGCCTATAAAACCACTGAAAATACCGTGACTGCCTGGTGGGATGCATCGCAAATCTACGGTTACGATAAGGTTTCCAGCAAACGTGTTTTGCGCGACAAAGAAGATGGCGCAAAATTATTGCAGCCTGGCGGTTACTTACCGCTGTTTTCGGAATGCGAACCGGAATGCGCGCTACAGCCGAAGTGGCAGGGCCAGGAGGTAGCGGCATTCCCGGACAACTGGAACATCGGCTTAAGTTTCTACCACAATCTGTTTGTACGTGAGCACAATTCCATTGTCGATGAATTTCGCCGCAGGCAGCAAGAAACGCCCGATCGCGACTCGGGGCTGCGCGATCCTGACGCACCACAGCAGAGTATTTCGTATGCCGAAGCGTCTGACGAAGAGATCTTTCAAGTCGCCCGGCTGGTGGTAGCGGCCGAGATCGCCAAAATCCATACTATTGAATGGACCACGCAACTGTTGTATGGCGAACCGCTATATCTTGCCATGAACTCCAACTGGTTCGGGCTGTTCAACGTTGAAGAAGACGATGTCTCCGTCGTGCTGCGTAAAATATTCAACCGCGACGAGAATATCCTCAGCCGTGTCTCCGCCCGCGCGGCAAGGATGTTTGGCAATAACAGCGGCGGCGATAAAAGCAATACGCTTTATTCGGTGCTGGCCTCCGGTGCCGGTATCTTCGGGCTTAACAACAAGCGGGAAGAGGGCTTGCTGTGGTGGAAACGCGACGCCTGGGATATCGCCAACCCCAGCGATGTGAACGGCGGCGTCAATCATTTTGGCTCCCCGTTTAACTTCCCGGAAGAATTTACCACGGTTTATCGCTTACACCCGCTGGTGCCCGACTTGATAGAGTTCCGCGATGCCGACGACGCCAACAAGGTGCAGCAGAACGTTCCCGTGGTCGACACGGTGCGCGCAAAAGGCTCGAGTGAAATGCGTACTCGCGGCCTGGAAAACTGGGCTCTTAGCATGGGCAGGCAACGGCTGGGGGCGCTGCAGCTACAGAATCACCCGCTATTTTTGCAGAATCTGGATATGCCGCACCTGAATTCTCCCAGCGGTAAACTTGATATAGCGGCGCTGGACATTATCCGCGATCGTGAACGTGGCGTGCCGCGTTTCAACGAGTTTCGTCGTCAGATCGGCCTCAAGTCATTAACGAGCTTCGATGATTTTGTCGACCAACGCCTGCCGCAGAACGCGCCGGCCCGCCTGGAACAGCAATCCGTGGTGGAAAAATTACGTGATATCTACGGCACGCATCGCTGCGACGCCAGCAAGATCATTACCGACTCGCAGAAAGACGCAGCAGGCAACTTTATTAACGATTGCCTTGGTCACGCCGACGCTAGCCGGGTGGACAATATCGAAGATGTGGATTTGGTGGTGGGATGGCTGGCCGAGTCCACCCGCCCGCATGGTTTTGCTATTTCCGAAACGCAGTTTCACATTTTTATTGTCAATGCATCGCGGCGACTGTTTAGTGATCGCTTTTTTACCTCCAGCTTCCGGCCCGAAATTTACTCGCATCTGGGCTACGACTGGGTGATGAACAACGGCCCGCTGGCCGATTGCCCCTATCCAGTGGAGAAGGCCAAAGACGGCACCAAACTGTGCAACGAACCCGAGAAGTCTAACGGTCACACGGTGATGGTCTCGCCGATGAAACGCTTAATGATGCGCAATATCCCCGAGTTACGCGCCGAACTGATGCATGTCGTCAACGTGTTCGACCCCTGGGCCCGGGACCGTGGTCAATACTATTCGCTAGAGTGGGCAGCACGAGCCGATGCGGCATCCGATCCGGCTTTCGGCAGACAAAACACGGCGCGGATCGCCAAAAAATAGGGAGATGGTGATGGATTGCCTCAAGTTGTTTGGTGTACCGCGATGACTCTCCTGGTATGCCGAAAAATATATCGCATGCTGGCTGTTGCGCTAATGCCGATAGCCCTGCTTGCGTGCAGCGCATCGCAGCAAGAGGGTTTGCAATTGGGCGAGGAGCGGGCGGCGAGCACGGAAGCGAAAACAACGGCGCGTATGATAGACGCCATCAAGGCTATTAGCCTGCAGCGTTATGCCGATGGCAACATGCACCGATTTAACCAGGCCAAGGGTCTGGGCTGTCTTGACGCAAGCTTCACCGTGGCGGCGAATTTACCAAAAGAATTGCGGCAGGGCGTTTTTGCTGCCGAGCAGACATTCCCCGCCAAAATCCGTTTCGCCAACGCCACCGAGGATGACGATACCGAAAAAGATTTTCGCGGCATGTCTATCAAATTATTTGGCGTGCCAGGCGAGCCTTTGTGGGGCACTCCCGGCCAGCAGGATTTTTTGCTTAACAGTTATCCCGCGTTATTCGCCGCCGATCCCGCCGATTTTCTGGACTTTATTGAAGCCACCGCAGACAACAAAGTGTGGCGCTACTTTATTAACCCGGGCCATTTCTACTCGCTAGGCATTGTGCTAAAGGGTCGCGAAAAAATAGACAACCCGCTGGCTATTCGCTACTGGAGTACGACGCCATACCGATTCGGCGACGATAAATCGCGAGCGGTTAAGTACTCTGTGCGGTCATGTTCGAAACCACGCAAGCCAATGAAGGTTGCCAGACACAAAGACTTTCTTACCGAAGTGATGGTTCAACAGCTGCACAAGGCGCCCGCCTGCTTCGATTTTATGCTGCAGTTCCAGCAAAACCCCGAAGAGATGCCTATAGAAAATGCCGCGGTCGTATGGGATGAAGAACAGTCGCCGTTCGTGAAGGTAGCGACCATGACGATCGACGATCAACGCTTCACGACGCCGGAAAATGTAAAGAGCTGTGAAGCGATGGCCTTTAATCCGTGGCAAAGCCTGGCCGCGCATCGACCGTTGGGTGGTATTAATCGCGTGCGCAAACCCGTGTACGCCGAAGTCGCTGATTTTCGCCGTGCGGCAAACCAGCTCAGGAAAAACAAAACGGTAAGGAGACGCTCGGCCGAAGCGTGGGCCGCCAATGGAGTGAATCACAATGAATACTAACGTTGAAGTCAACAAATGGTTATCCATGAATCGCGAGCAGCTCGATCATGTCTATCGCGAAGCTACCGCCGGAACAATTCCCAGCGGCGATACCCGTGGCACTGCCATCGTTGCGGGTAGTATGTTTGCCCGTTGGTATGCGCGCTTCGCCCGACTGTTTGCATGGCAGGGCAAGGTGTTCGACCTGTTCCCGCCGAATCAGCAAAACGGCATTTTGATTAACAAGATTTCAGCGTTTAGTTTAACGTTTATCGTCGCCAAGGTTTATAAAGGCGCAAGCTGGATGGACGGTAAGGAGACCATCGTCATCGATTACTCCAGCACTTCCTTCCTCGCCAAAAAAATCCGTGACGAAATCCGTGAAGTGGAGCCGGGGGTTTACCTTGGCAAGGTGTGGTGGGGAAAAACGCGTATTCTGGATTTTGCGCTGACGCAGGTAAAGTAACGGCGCCAGTTATTGTCGCTGAGTGGTCAAGGAAAGACATGATACCGCAATCGATATTTACAATTACGGCAAACATCGCCAGCGGCAAAGAAGAGGGTTTGCGCGAATTGCTGACGTCCATGAATCAAGCGCCCGGCGTGGCCGACCCGCGCAATACGCTGTTGCCGTTTTACCAATTCGGTCGCCTGCATGGGGCGCGCTTCGTGATCATTGAAGCCAATACTAACGACGATCTGCGGGCTTATGGTGTAGAGCCAGGCCAATGGCCGCCGACGCTGGGGTTTATTGGCGACATCGACGGCGCCAGCGACATCTTTCTGGCCGAACTGGCAGTGCGCGCGGGCGCGGGACTGCGCCGTATATTTGCCCACTGCGAGGGCTTCGACGCCGAGCAAACCGACTTACTGGCCTGGATGAAACGCCATAACCGGCGGGCGATAGCGAATTACGTTAACTGGCGTGGCCGCACGGTGGTACAAATACGCGAAGAATTTGCCCTCGGCAAAGCATTACGCGAGCAAGTGTTACAAGTCACCAAAGAAGAGGGTAGCAGCGATCCGCGATTTGTACACCGCCGGCTAGGCGAATTTGTTGACAAGGAAATAGCAGCCGGACGCCTTAGTTTGTCCCCGCCGGAACCCACTCCACCGGGATGGTTTATCGGCAATATTGCCCACCTCATTGCGCTGCCGCTGGTACTGATGGCTTTGACTCCTTTTATCGTGATCGGTGCGCCATTTTTCCTAATTCGCTTGCGCATGCTTGAGAGGTCAGCACCTGAAAACTTGCTGCGGCCGTCGCGTGAACATGTGCGCAATATGGCGATGCAGGAGGACTTTGACGTGACCAATCAATTTAATGTGTTTGGCCAAATTAAACCCGGACGATTCCGCCTGTATACGATTCGCAGTTTGCTCATATTAGTCGACTACGCGGTACGACACATCTACAAGCGCGGTTTCCTGACCCGCATTCAAAGTATTCACTTTGCGCGCTGGGTGCTGATGGATGACAACAAGCGCGCGTTTTTCGCGACCACCTATGATGGCAGCGTAGACAGCTATATGGATGACTTTATCAATAAGGTCGCCTGGGGGCTTAACCTGATATTCAGCAATGGTGTTGGCTATCCAAAGTCGCGCTGGCTAATCAAAGGAGGTGCGGATTACGAAGAGAAATACAAACGCACGATCCGCCGCGCTCAGCTTCCATCGGCAAGCTGGTACAACGCCCACCCCGGCCTGAGCGCCGTCGATATGGCCCGTAATGGCAGCATTCGCAAGGGTTTGGAGCTGGCAAATCCCAGCACCAGCGAGCTACGCGACTGGCTGCGCCTGCTGTGAGCATTAGCATGACAAACGCATATGACATAGATTTCAATGACCTGCAGGGCTTGCTGCGATTTGCCCACGGACAGCTAAGCGAGGCGTGTTTTTTGTTGCTCAAGGTGATCGACCCCAAGGCGGCGCGCGACTGGTTGCGTACTGCGCCGGTCACTACCGCTGCCACGGCAAACCCGCTACCGGAGCGCGCGCTGCAAGTCGCATTCACCGCCCCGGGTTTACGCGCGCTGGGAATGCCCGCTGCGGTAATTAACGGATTCTCGGAGGAGTTTATCACCGGCATGGTAGCCGATGATAACCAGTCCCGCTGCTCGGAAGACGTTGGTAACCGTTCTCGCCGCTTGGGCGACGTTGGGAATAATAAACCTGCTTGCTGGAAATGGGGTGGTGCGGAGGCCAACATACCGCATCTCGTTATCATGCTTTATGCATGCCTCGATGGTCTTGATGCATGGCAGGAACAAATTCAAGGGCCGGGATTCGACAATGCCTTTCAGCTTACGGCCACGTTAAAAAGCGCGCTGCCAGGACCGCAAGAGCCGTTCGGTTTCGTCGACGGTATCAGCCAGCCTGAAATTGACTGGCAACGCAGCATCAGTACTGACAGGCATGAGCGTGACCGTTACAGCAACAAGCTCGCCGTCGGTGAGCTTCTGTTGGGCCACCCAAACGAATACGGCCTGTATACCACAAGGCCACTGCTCGACCCGAAATCGACCCCCGCAGCGCACCAGCTACCTTTAGCTGAGGATCAGCCCAAACTGCGAGACCTGGGTCGTAATGGCACTTACCTGGTAGTGCGCCAGCTCGAACAGGATGTTCCCCGCTTCTGGAAGTACGTCGACGGCGAGGCCAACTCCGACGCGGAAGAAAGAGAGCGCTTGGCTGCCGCCATGGTTGGGCGCCAGCGCGATGGTACGCCGTTGGTAGAACCCGACAGCGCGCCTGCCACTGGCAACGCTGACGATGGCCCGCGGGCGAAAGCTGATCAATTTACGTTTGACGCCGATCCCCACGGTGAGCGTTGTCCTATCGGCGCTCATATACGGCGCGCCAACCCGAGGACCGGCGACTTTCCTGTGGGAGTTAGCGGCATGCTCACTCGGCTGGTCCGAACCCTCGGTTTCGGGCGCCGTCACGCGCACGACGACCTGATCGCCTCGGCCCGCTTCCACCGTATTCTACGCAGGGGTCGAGTTTATGGACCGGCGCTGACTCCAGAAGACGCGGTGAAAGCCGATGCCACGACCGACGAACGAGGCCTGCACTTTGTTTGTCTCGGTGCGAGTATTGTGCGCCAGTTTGAATTTGTCCAAAACGCCTGGGCGATGAGCACCAGGTTTGCGGGAGTGTCCAGGCAAAGCGATCCGTTACTGGGTAATCGCGAACCGCTATTGAATGGTGAAGAGTCCAACCAATTCACTATACCGCAGCCAGACGCACCTGCGAGGTGCCTCAAAGACATGCCGCAGTTCGTCACTGTTCGCGGCGGCGCTTATTTTTTTATGCCCGGAATTAAAGCCTTGCAGTTTATTGCGAGCGATCCATCGGAAGGGGGCTAGGCTAATGTTATTGCAAACCATCCACCGACTGCTGGTTAAGACGCTTGAAGTTGAGCGCCGCCTTGAGCCATTCTTCCGCCCAACGCTCAACTACCTGCTGCGAGAGCCGTCGGCACGGTTATTACAGTATCTGATTAATCGTAGACGGGTGAATAACGGCTTGGGCCTAGCCGAAGAAAAACTCTTCCCCTATGAAGAAGAAAGCCTGGACGCGATCATAAAATTGATGGGCGATCAGATGCGCGGCCATTTCCAGCCGGGTAAATTCGAACGCGGCGGCAATACCAAGACCCACGGCCTGGTGCGCGCCACTGTCACCGTGCGCGATGACTTGCCGGAACATATGCGTAAGGGTATTTTTGCCACCCAGCGCAGCTACCCGGCCTACGTTCGCTACTCGGGCCCCGGCCCCGATGTGCCAACCGATATTCAGGACGTGGGATTTACCAGTATGGCCATGAAAATCATGGACGTTCCCGGGCCCAAGATAATGGACGACGAAAAATTCACCCAAGACATGCCGTGTATCTGCACCAGGACGTTTGTGACCCCGGATACGCGGTCCAACGCGCGCTTACAGGATTGGAGTCTGCGCGACATGCCGATTTACTATTTTCTCGACCCGCGCGATTCGCATGTGCTGGACTTTCTGATGCAGTCCTTGTGGAATGAAACCCAATACAACCCGCTGGGCCAACGCTACTTCAGTTGTGTACCCTACTTGCTGGGGAAGGGACAGGCGATGCAATATTCTTTCGCGCCGAAGTCCAAAGTAAAGACCAGCATTCCCGGCATACCATTTGGCAAAATCCCCGACAATTACCTGCGCGACAACATGGTAAAAACGTTAGATGAAAAGAGTGTAGAGTTTGATTTACTGGTGCAACTACAAACCGACCCGCAGCGTATGCCCATAGAAAACGCGGCGGTGCGCTGGCCGGAAAATCTTTCGCCTTTTATTGCGGCGGCTACCATCCATATTCCCCGGCAGAAATTTGATCACGCCGCGCAATTCGATTTCACCCGGCGCCTGTCGATCAACCCCTGGCACTGCCTGCAGGAGCACCGGCCACTGGGTAATCAAAATCGCGCACGCCGTCGTATGTATCTGGAATTGTCGCGCTTCAGGCAGGAGATGAACAAAACCAGTCATTTCGAACCAACGGGTGATGAAGTGTTCGAGCCTGATTCATAATTGTTCTCTGCACCATTACATCTAGCACTTTCGTACTAAGCCGTTAGTGGAATTTACTTTACCAGTAGTTTCGCGCACCATTGACTCTAAACCATTTGCAATGGAGCTGTGATCAGCAGAGTGACGTCAATGTCAACTGGCTTTCAAACGGTGTGGGACGATGATAGTAACAAGCAATCATCCTGGCTAACATTTAGTTGTTCGATGATGTTTTTCGTATTCCTTGTAATTGCCGGGCCGGTCGCCGCTACAAGTCACCTTGATATGTTCGGCGTGGCGGCCTCGGAAGATGATGCCGTTCCAGACAAAGTATTAGCGAAGTATTTGACTTACAAGGTCGACAGGTTGGCCGGCGATCAACGCCTGGATCTGGAGATTGACTACACCGGAGCCGACTACTCACAGGTAATCAACAAGCTGGTTACTGCGGGTGACAAGCTCTACCTGGCGCGCACCACGCCTTATGTGTTTTCCGTGGCGGAAATGCTTGGCGCCAAAATGCGCGTGCTGGCCGTGTATGAGAGTGAGGCGACGAAAACGACTACCTATAACACCTATTTTGTCGTCAATCGTAGCGATTTTAACCGGCAACCCTCGCTTAACGATCTGGTCAATTTTCTGCAGAAAAAAAGCAGCGACAGTGATCCAGCGAGGTTCATCTATCACAACCGGTTCAGCACTTCGAGTTATTTTCTCCCATCCTGGTTTTTCCGGGAAAGCAAGGTCTACTCTATGGAGGAACCGCGATCAGAGCTAATTCGAATCGAGAGCCTGCAGCAAGGCAACAGTAGCACCGCATTGGTCAAGAACGTCGCCGCCGGAAGCAACGTTTTCGCCGCCGTGTGGGACGGCACGAAAGCCAAGTTTGAACCGGGCAATGAACTCTACGATAAATACGGATCAAAAGTCTATTTCGTAAAACTCAATACGAAGTTGCCCAATGACCTGCTTGTGAGTGCAAGCTCGCTAGGCTTGGAAGTAAGAAGAGCCATTGCGCAAGCCATAGAGGGGATGACTGCAGACGAATTCAAGCAGTACGCGGGAGGGCGGAATTTAGGTGATTTTCGCTCCTGGATCAATATCGATGCCGAGGGCGTAAAGGCAGATCAAGCAAGACAGGCGAAGCTGGCCCTGGACCGCTTGCGGAAGTTGACGAGGGAGCGCACCCGCCCCGTGGTCGTTAATATACAAGCGGATGATAGTAAACCGGTCGCTGTGGAACTTGTGGAGGCGGCAAAACAAGCGATTAAGCTGTCGGGAACAGAATTGGCAATCAAGGACGATACTTACACAAGGTCGGACATTGTTTGGCGGCTAAGACAAATTCACGACGAGGCTATTCTGCTGACCAGCGAATTCAAGGGTCACCAATCAGCCACGCAAACCTTTCAAATCAGTTATAAGCAAGGTGATCTCAACGATTTTACCAAACGAGTCGGCAATATCATTCAATCGCGGCTGCATCGTATCCGCTATATCTGGCCTTACAAAAATTCGCCGACGGTAATTCGCGACGTTCCTTTTTCCATCGATGAGAATGTGAGCGTGCAGAAAGTAAAATGGACCGATCCAGAGAAAAATGATCTTGTGGAATACAATACCTTTGATCGAAAACTTCTCAGCAAGCCGGATTTCAATAAATTCGAATTGAGTGATTTTGACCCGCGCTATAAAGATTTCAACGACCCAATGAGCAATGTGGCCTATCGAGTCGTACTGATGCGGCCGGAGGAACAAAATCGGATGTTAATGATTCTTACGCTTGTATATGCTGGACTCATGATTGTGTCAGCAGGGTTCGCAGTTTACGACTGCAGGAAACCCGCTTGAGCGGTCGAGGTAACCATGGCTAATATTCTCCACTCTAAAGCCGGATTGCTATTGCTGCTGCTGGCGGTGTTTGCGGTCAATCTGCTTGAAACATCGGTGGAGACCAGAATTAATGCCGACTGCCAATTCTGTGCGATGTTTGGCGAAAAAGTTGCCTCGGCTGCACAAGCGCTCGAAGGCGGCCTCAGTTTTAGCCAGCATGACAACACTAACAAGGTCGCTGTGTATGGTTATTCGCTCGCCTATTTCTTTGTGCTGCCACTGTTAATAATTGGCTTGGCTATCGTGCTCGTAAAAAGGGATTCTATCGAGCCGTTTCGCGTGTTTGCTACGGCCATTGCATTAAACTACTGGATCAGCCTGCCTTTTTTTATTTTCTTTCCAGTCCCTGAGCGGTGGGCCTATCCCGACACCGAAGCTATCTTGTTGTCTGATCAGCTTAGCGAGTGGTTGATCAGGGTAATTCGGCCAATCAGCGGGTTGGATAATTCCTTCCCGAGTTTTCATGTTTCTCTCTCCATTGTGGCAATTGGCGTGAGTTATATTTATTCACTGCGTTTTCGGCGCAGCGTATTGGCGTTGGCAGCAACGATCATATTATCCACATTTGTGCTTGGCATTCATTGGCTGCCGGATATTGTTGCCGGTATGGCGTTAGGGGTTCTGAGTATTGCGTTAGCCGTCCGCTTGAACAATATGTTGGCTGGAAAGGTAAATGTCGCAAACAAGCGAATCGAACCGCCCGGCGAGGTGCAGCAAGCGTCAACTTTAAGTCAATCGAAAGATATCTTCCTTAGCTACAAAAGTGATGATATTGATCGCGCACGGGCGATTGTCGACACTCTCGAAGCGTGCGGCTTGACAGTGTGGTGGGACCACTGTCTCGCGGCCGGTGATCGGTATGCAGAAAGAATCGAGGAGGAGTTAGAGGACTGTCGATGTGTTGTCGTACTCTGGTCAGAAGGATCGGTGGATTCCAGCTGGGTGCGTGACGAATGCAGCTTTGCCAAAAATAAAGCAAAACCCTTGATCCCGGTGTTTTTGGATAGGGTCACCGCGCCGCTGGGATTCGGACAGCTCAATGCGATTGACCTTATCCGCTGGGACGGATCTACGGACGATCGTGAATTCAGCCGCCTGCTATCCTCCGTGGCTAAGAAACTTGCTGTACCCAAATCCGGGCAGGATGACATATCAGTTCGCCATCCAGCGACGGATAAGACAAGAGAAAAGCTCAAATTAATGCTGCATCTGAGCGCGGATCTCGAACAGGATGAGACAGTCGCCGATAAACAGGTTTCGACAGTATGAAAATAACCGACGCACGCAACAAACGAAATTTAGACGTAAGCATGGTGGCCCGGTTTATTATTTTTCCATTCGTTATTCCGCTGGCAATTCTTTTGACCTCTCACCTAATAATCAGTAGCTTTGCCTAGTATTACGGCTCCACTGTCATCAGGTAAACGTCAATTACGAACGCCGGCTCACACGCCGCGGTACCCCGTGATATGTTTCGCCGCCTGCCAGGCAAACGTCATGGCTGGTCCTAAGGTCGAGCCAGGGCCAGGATGAGTTGGCAGCACCGGCGCCGAGCAGTTACCGATGGCGTACAACCCTGCAATCACTTCGCCGTCTTCTTTCATCACTTGAGCATCAGTATTCGTAACCAGACCACCTTGAGTTCCAAAGTCACCCGGATCCTGTTTCAGCGCATAAAACGGTGGCTTGGCGATAGGCGCTAAACAGGGGTTTGGCTTCACCGTTGGGTCGCCGTAATAGCGATCGTAAACAGCATCGCCACGCTTAAACTCAAGATCCTTGCCGCTAACGGAATAGCCATTCAAGTCGCTAACGGTTTGCTTTAATGCCGCTGCATCCACATTGATTTTAGCGGCCAACTCTTCGAGGGTATCAGCCTTGGCGAGAAAGCCTTCGTCGTAGTAGCTTTGCGGAATGGTCCAGTCGGGTTTCATGCTGCTGGTCAATAGTGGCCCAACAATATAGCTGGCGCGAAATCTTGCATCAAAGATGAGATATGAAGGTATGCACGGCCGTTCTTCACTGTGTTTTTCGAAAAACTCCAATTGATACGCCATGTAGTTTTGCGACTCGTTGGCGATGCGTTTACCGTCAGGAGCGACCAGTATCGAACCGGGAAACGATTTCTCCTGAATACTGAGGCGCGGTAGTGGCTCATCGGGCACGCTGATGGTGGTACACCACCAGGCACCATGCATCATGCGCGTTGCCGCACCCAGCTCAAGTCCGGCGCGAATAGCATCGCCGGTGTTGCTGTGGCAACCTGCGCTCCATAAATGATTGGTTGGCTTGGGTAAATACTGCTCGCGCATCGCCTGGTTATGCTCAAAGCCACCGGCTGCCAGAATCACTGCCTTGCGGGCTTCAATGCGTTGCTTCTTGCCATCGCGCTCCACCTCCACGCCAATCACTTTGCCGTCTTTTGTTATCAGTCTGGTCATTGCCGTATTTAGCCATAGTGGCATGCTGCGATCTTGCATAGACACTCGCAAGCGCGCTATGCCTGCACAGCCACTAGCGCAGCGGCGGGCGCGGCGAGATTTCAAGCGCCAGGGAATGTCGGTGAAATACTTGAGCAACAGCTTGAGAGTCAGGCTAACCCAGCCTTTCAATCTACCGACGAGAATGTGCGCTTCGTCCTGGGTGATGCCGATAATATTGATCAGATACATCATATGGTGGGTATTGACCAGCTTGTCCCATTCATCACCCAATTCGTCGATGTTGATAGGTTCCGGTTCCATCGAGCGGTGGCCGCTGCGCGCGCCTTTGGCATCGGTGTAGTAGTCGGGGTATTGCGGCAGCGACAGGTAGCGCACTCGAGTGTGTTCGTGCAGAAAGTCGATCATTTTCGGCCCCTGCTCAATGTACGTATCGAGCATTGCTTCGGGCACTTGATCGGCCGGAATGGTTTGCCGCAAATATTCGCGTGCGTCTTGCAAGGAATCATCAGCACCGGCGGCTCGGGCGTAGCGGTTGCGCGGTATCCACACGCCGCCACCGGAAATAGCGCTGCTGCCGCCGAATTTGTCGGCTTTTTCAATCACCAGAACGTCGTCTGTACCCATTTCATGGCAACACAGCGCGGCGGTCATGGCACCGTTACCTGAACCGACCACCAGCACGTCTACGCTATGGTCCCATACTGCTTTATCGCTCATGCGATTGCCTCCCGGCCGGCAAAAGCGGCTAAGGCTAGCTGAAAATCAGGGTCGGTGCAATTAGGCTGCTACCGCAACCGTATTGCGGCCGGTATTTTTTGCGTGGTACAGCCCCTTATCGGCAAGTTCTACTACCTGCTGCCAACTCTTTAAACAGTGTTCGGCAGCAAACGCACAGGCAACGCCGGCACTGGCAGTGAGCATTGCGTGTGGGCTTGTGATGTGCGGAATGCGCAGCCCGGCGAGATTAGCCAGTAGTCGCCGCAACAAAATTAGCGTGTCGTCGACACCGGTGGTGGGCAGCAATATCAGAAACTCTTCGCCGCCGTAGCGATAAACGCGATCCGACTCTCTGATATTAGCCGCAATGGTTGCGGCTATTCTTTTCAGCGCGGTGTCACCGGCTGCGTGGCCGTAGTGGTCGTTATATTGTTTGAAGTAATCCACGTCCAGCACAGCGACGCTGTAATTATGCTGGTAGCGCTGGGAGGCAGCGTGGGTGTGTTGCAAATCTGCCTCCATCGCGCGGCGGTTACCAATGCCAAGCAGGCCGTCTTGCATCGACAAGGTTTGCAGTTCTTTATTAGTTGCCTGCAGGTCCAGCGTGCGCTCTTTTATAGCCAGCTCAAGCAGTTCTGATTGCGCCTCGATAGTGTGCAGATGGGCGGTGGTGAGATCCGACTGTGTGACCAGGCCGACCAGTTGGTTATTGGTATCGACCACGGCCAGGTGTCTTACATTTTCGGCGCGAGCCACGACCAGCGCGTCGAACACTGAATCTTCCTGTGGCAGCGCAATAATGGGGGACGACATCCACGTCGACGCGGCGTGCTGCAGTATGTCGGCTTGCTGCACAGAATGCAGTAACAGCTTGACGATATCGCGCTCGGTGATAATTCCCAGCGGCTGGCCCGCATCTACAATCAGCATACAAGACTGGCTTTTGTTCGCCATGCGTTCGACCACCGATTGCAGGCTGTCGTCGGGCGTGGCGCACGACAAGTCGGTACTCATCAGCTTGGCAATTTGCATTGTCTGCATTATTTATTATTCCGTGGATCGGCGGCAAAAATTTTTGTGGTGGTGTTAACAGTACAGTTCAGAATTAACGATCATGCACGGTAAATGCCATGTTATAGCGCTAACAAGCCAATCTGCAGGTCAAAAAACAATCAAAATTTATTGGTCTCGCAGGTATTCTGCCATCCACACTCGAATGCCGTTGCGCATGCGCCATGGAAACTGATTGCCATCGCTTGTCGCTTTTCAGTATGCTGCGAGGCTTTCATTGCCCGCAACGATTCTCAACGCCACGAGGTTTCCGAATGATTTACCAGGGAAATTCTATATCCGTCGCAATGTTGGACAACAACATCGCGGAACTCAAATACGACAATAAGTCCGTGTCTGTCAACAAGTTCGACAGCGCCACTGTAAAGGAGTTAGGTGAAGCCACCGCAGCGATTGCTGCCAGCGACGCTGCCGGTGTGATCGTCACCAGCGGCAAGCCGGTGTTTATTGTCGGTGCCGATATCACCGAGTTTGGCGAGATTTTCGGCGGCTCGGACGAGGACATTTTGCAGAATCTGGCGCAAACCAACGCCATATTCAGCGCGTTTGAAGATTTGCCGATACCTACAGTGGCGGCAATTAACGGCTTCGCCCTGGGGGGCGGCATGGAAATGTGTCTGGTGTGCGATTACCGCGTGATGTCTACTGCCGCTAAAGTAGGTTTACCGGAAGCCAAGCTTGGAATCTACCCCGGTTTTGGCGGCACCGTGCGTTTGCCGCGGGTTATCGGTGTCGATAACGCGGTGCAATGGATTGCCGCCGGAGTTGAACAGAGACCGGCCAAAGCGTTGTCCGACGGCGCGGTCGACGCCGTGGTAGAACCGGAAATGCTGCGCGATGCGACTCTGGATCTGGTGCAACAATGCATAGCCGGCACGCTGGACTACAAAGCCAAGCGGCAGGAGAAACTCGACCCCATCAAGCTCAACGACTTCGAGCAGATGATGTCGTTCACCACCTGCAAAGCAATGGTTGCCGCTCAGGCCGGGCCAAATTTCCCGGCACCGATTGGCGCGGTAAAAGCGATAGAGAAGGGTGCCAAGCTTGGCCGCGATGAAGCGTTAAAAATCGAGTCAGAAGGCTTTGCCAAACTGGTTAAAACTCCCGTAGCCGCGGCCATGATAGGCCTGTTTTTAAGCGATCAGCTGATCACTAAAAAAGCCAAAACCTGGGCTAAGCAGGCTGATGCGGTACAACAAGCTGCCGTGCTGGGCGCGGGTATTATGGGCGGCGGCATTGCCTATCAATCGGCCTATAAAGGCACTCCCATCGTGATGAAAGATATCGCGCAGGAGGGCATTAACCTCGGTTTGAGCGAAGCCGGCAAGTTGTTGTCAAAACGCGTTGCTCGCGGTCGGATGACGCCGGAAGCTATGGCGGCTACGTTAACTCGCATCAATCCCACGCTGAATTATGCCGACTTGAAAGATGTCGACATGGTGGTTGAAGCGGTGGTGGAAAACCCCAAAGTGAAACAAAGCGTGTTGGCCGAGGTCGAAGCCGAAGTAGGCGACGCCACTATTATTACGTCTAACACATCGACTATATCGATTACGTTCCTCGCCGAGGCGTTAAAGCGCCCACAAAACTTTTGTGGCATGCACTTTTTCAACCCGGTACACGCCATGCCGCTGGTGGAAGTGATTCGCGGCGAGAAATCAAGCGACGCAGCGATTGCGAAAACCGTTGCCTACGCCAACGCCATGGGCAAGAAACCCATTGTGGTGAACGACTGCCCGGGGTTTTTAGTTAATCGCGTGTTGTTTCCGTACTTCGCGGGCTTCGCTGGTTTACTCAAGCACGGTGCAGACTTTCAACAAGTCGACCGGGTGATGGAAAAATGGGGCATGCCGATGGGGCCGGCTTATCTTAGCGACGTGGTCGGCATCGACACCGCTGTGCACGCCGCCGATGTGATGGCCGACGGCTTCCCGGACCGCATGCAGCGCGAGTTCAAGGATGCCACCCAAATCATGTTCGAAAACAAGCGCTACGGGCAGAAAAACGGTAAGGGCTTTTACAACTACGAGCCCGATAAGAAAGGCAAAATCAGTAAAACACCCACCGACGAAAGCTACGCTTTGCTGAAACCGCATGTAGACGCCAGCAAGGACTTCGACGCCGAAGAAATTATTGCTCGTACCATGGTGCCTATGTGTACCGAAATGGCACGCTGCGTGGAAGAAAAAATCGTCGAAACCCCGGCCGAAGCGGATATGGCGTTGATCTACGGTATTGGCTTTCCGGTATTCCGTGGCGGCGTGTTCCGCTGGATGGACTGCATCGGTTTGCAGGCCTTCTGCGATATGGCCGACAAATATACCGACCTCGGTAAAATTTATGAACCCACGCCAACGCAGCGCGAGATGGCCGCAGCCGATAAAAAATATTACGCCTAACGCAGGTCGTTACTCAATCAGCAGGAGAGAATACAGTGAGCTTACAAGACGACGACGTAGTTATTATCGATTTTGCCCGCACACCGATGGGTCGCTCAAAGAACGGTTGTTATAGAGAACTGCGCGCCGACAACATGTCTGCCGCATTGGTAAACGGCATGCTGGCACGTAACCCGCAGCTTGATCTCACCGCGATAGAAGACGTGCTGTGGGGCTGCGTCGGTCAGTCAAAAGAGCAGGGCGGTAACATTGCCCGCCTGATGATGCTGCTGACCGATATACCGAAAGAAGCCGGTGGACAGACCATTAACCGCCTGTGTGGCTCGTCGATGGCAGCGCTGCATACGGCGGCGCAGGGGCTGATGACCGGCTATGGCGATGTGTTTATTATTGGCGGCGTCGAGCATATGGGCCATCTGCCAATGAGCGAGCTGGTTGACCCTAACCCTGCGATGGCCAAGCACATCGCCAGCGCCTCGGGCATGATGGGTATGACAGCGGAGTTTCTCGCGCTGATGCATGGCATTTCACGCGAGCAGCAGGATGCCTTCGGTGCGCGCTCTCATCAGCGGGCCGCTGCGGCGCGTGCTGAGGGCCGTTTCGACGCCGAGATTATGCCAATGGAAGGGGTCGACGAGAACGGCTTTAAAAAGCTGATTACCGAAGACGAAACCATCCGCCCTGACACCACAGTGGAAAAACTGGCGCAACTGCAGCCCGCTTTCAACCCTAAGGGCGGCACTGTCACTGCCGGCACCTCTTCGCAAATTACCGACGGCGCGTCGGCCATGATTGTGACCACCGCCGGTAAGGCAAAAGAAATGGGGTTAAAGCCCATGGCGAAAATCCGCTCCATGGCGGTCGCCGGCGTCGATGCTGCAATTATGGGCTATGGGCCGGTGCCAGCCAGCCAAAAAGCCTTAAAGCGAGCCGGCATGACGATTGCTGACATAGAGTACGTGGAATTGAATGAAGCCTTTGCGGCGCAGGCGATACCGGTACTGAAAGACCTGGGCTTGCTCGACCGCATGGACGAAAACGTTAATGTGAACGGTGGCGCCATTGCCCTTGGTCATCCGTTCGGCTGCTCCGGCGCGCGCATCACTGGCACCTTGTTGAATGTGTTAGAGCAGAACGATGCCAGCGTTGGCTTGGCCACAATGTGCATTGGCCTGGGACAGGGCATCAGCACCATCGTCGAGCGCGTTTAATTCGTAGGCTGCGCCGTGTGCACGGCGCACCCTACTCGGATTTTGCAAAAGAATAGGGGAAGAAAAGCGATCTAACCCCTATTTATTCTCACGCGGAATATCTATTAGTGATTTTGCAATGATATTGCCGTTGGCGGCGGTGATGTCCGCCATTAGTTCGTAGTGAAATTTGTCAATAGGATGTTTTAATTCTTGCGATACTTCAAACACGCGTTTTATCGATTTGGCGCGTATGTACCAAAGTAGATAATCCTCGCCGCTAATCGACACTGTAAACCACGATTCAATTTGTACGTTTTCGCCTTTTAATGTTGCGGCAGCTTCATCAAGGCGAGATGCCATTGTGCTGCGCCATTCTTCGACCCGTGCTTCGGAGCCTGGTTTGAGTTTGACTAATCCTGATGCATATTCCATTGTTCAATTCCTTGTAAATAACGTAACGGCGGGATGCCAGTCGAATCGCTCTAAATGCGATTAGTACGCTAGCGGTTTCACAGCGAGGTCTAATATAAACTGGTCAAATATAAAGCGATCCGACCCCTATTTATTCGCTACGAAATAGCGGGATTCTGCTTTTATCCCTAACAGCTCGCGGCGGATTAGATCCAGCGTTATGGCGGCTGTCATGGTCTGGAACAGTTTTCGCGCGACCGGAACGTACAGTTTGCGTGTTTTGATATAGTCTTTATGGCCCCAGGCTATCCATGCGGTGCCAACCGGTTTGTCTTCGCTGCCGCCGTCTGGCCCGGCAACGCCCGAAACGGCGATAGCATAATCGGCGCCGGAAATCGCCAGCGCGCCCAGCGCCATTTGTTTAACCACGGTTTCGCTGACCGCGCCGTGTCGCTGCAGGTCTGCCTCGGAAACATTCAATACCGACTGTTTTATCGCATTTGAATAGCTGACCACGCCGGCTTCGAACACCTGCGATGAGCCTGCCACCTCGGTGATCAGCGATGCAATTAAGCCGCCGGTGCACGATTCGGCCGTGGTGAGTTTTGCGCCCGCTTTTTTTAACAGGTCAATCACGCATTCGGCCAGGGAAATATCGTCGTTGCCGATAATGTAGTCGCCGAACAATTCATACAATTGCTGCTCGCACTGGTCGCGCAATTTTGCGTGGCTGGCATCGTTGATGGTGAGTTTGATTTCCAGTAGCGGTGCGCCGGCGCGAAAGCCCAGATCTACTTCTTTGGGCCAGTCGGGCAACACGTCATTGACGCGTTGCTGCAAACCGGACTCGCCAATACCGAACGTTTTCAAACGCAGAATCGACGGGCTGCTGGCGCCGGGAAAGCGCGCTTGCAGCATGGGCGCTATCGCTTGCTTGAGCATGGCCGCCAATTCGCCGGGCACGCCCGGCGTGCAAATGACCAGGCAGTCGTTCAGTTCTAACGAAAAGCCGACGGCACTGCCGACCGGATTGGCCACGATTGCTGCACCGGCAGGCAGCATCGCCTGCTTCATGTTGGCCGCGTTGCAGGTGGCACCGCGCCTTTCACACCAATTTTTAACGTGCTCGCTGGCCTCGGGATGCTCCTGCAGTTCCACCCCCGCTGCCAGCGCCAGCGCATTGGGGGTCAAGTCGTCGACCGTAGGCCCCAGCCCACCATTAACGAGCAGAATGTCGCTGGCCTCGCTGGCTTGTTTTATCTCTTTGACCAGCACGTCTAAATCGTCGCCAACCGTGACTTTACGCGCCACGCGTAATCCGCAATACGCTAATTGCTGAGCGATACGCGAAGAGTTTGAGTCGACCGTATCGCCGCTCATCAGTTCGTTGCCGGTTAACAGTAGATGTAGTTTCATTTGGCGATCTTCTTCCTCTTCATCTTATTCTGATTTGTCAGCGTCGGCGTTCTTGTGTTTTCTGCCGCTACATCGTCTTCGCTGCGGGTATCGGCGATAAAATGCATTGCCATATCGAAAGCGCTTTCCGTGTACGCTAACACCTTCGCGTAGTCTTCGTCGTCGAGTTCGCGTACCGCATCGTCTTTGCGGTAGATATTAATAAACTCCCGTTCGCGCTCGTACTGCAACGGCAGGCGGCCCACGCCCCAGTCATTCAGAAACTCCCACAGGCGCGGGTTGTAGCTACGCGTGAATTTGAGAATGAAGGGGATAGGATCGTTGCGCGCCAGCAAGGACGACAAACGCAGAATAATTTCAAACGGCAGCGCGGCGCGGCCTTCCTCTGCTGCTTCAAGCAGACTTTTATCGCCTAAATTCAGCGCAGCAGCCAGTTCGCTAAGATTTAAACCGGCGACCTCGCGCGTATCGCGCAGCGCCTCCCCGGCAGCCGCCATACGCCGCAGCTGCTCCGGTGTGCGATTCAGCGTTTTGAACGCTCTGCCAGACTGTTTGGCAGCGCGATGCAGGGCAGCGTTGGTAAAGTCCGACAGGCCATCAAAAATCGCGCCGATGGGGTCTTCGTTTAGCGAGCGTCTTTTTGGTTGTTGCTGTTTATGATCGGCCATAAGTTCACCAACGAATAGTATTTTCAAGGGCGGCTTTTAACTGCCTGTTTTTTCGCTAAAGTAGCACAATTCCTCAGCGCCAGCTTGTTGTGCTGCGGCGTTACGACTGTGTACTACGCTGGTGTGCTTTTCCATGCTGGCCCTTTATAATGCGCCGCGCTGCGTGCGCGTGCCGCACCGACTATTTGCGCAGCATTTCTATACAGGCATATTAAATGAGCAACGCTTTATCTATCAAGCAATTGCGTAAGAGTTATGACAATGGCTTTGAAGCACTAAAAGGTATCGATCTGGAGGTGACGCCAGGCGATTTTTTCGCCCTGCTGGGGCCTAACGGCGCAGGCAAGTCGACCACCATTGGCATTATATGTTCGCTGGTGCAAAAAACTGGCGGCACAGTGAAAGTGTTTGGCCATGACATCGATACTGATTTCTCGATGGCAAAAAAACAGATCGGCGTGGTGCCGCAGGAATTTAACTTCAATTTCTTCGAGAAAGTTTTAGATATCGTCGTCACCCAGGCAGGGTATTACGGCCTGCCTGCCAAGCTGGCGCGCCAACGAGCGGAAAAATATCTGCGTTTACTCAGCATCTGGGACAAGCGCAATGACACCGGTCGCATGTTATCCGGCGGTATGAAGCGGCGGCTAATGATCGCCCGTGCGCTGGTACATGAACCGAAACTGCTGATACTCGACGAACCTACTGCAGGAGTAGACATTGAGCTGCGCCGCTCCATGTGGGTTTTTCTGCAGAACATTAACGCCACCGGCACTACCATCATTTTAACCACGCACTATCTGGAAGAGGCTGAAAGCCTGTGCCGCAACATTGCCATTATCGATGAGGGCCAGATTATTCAAAACTCCAGCATGCGCGAATTGCTGCAGCAATCACAAACGCAAACGTTCGTGCTCGACGTGCGCGATGAGATAGCCGCTGATGTCAGCCTGAACGGTTTCGACGTTAAGCGTAACGACGCCCACACGTTAGAGGTTGCAGTGGAGCGCGATACCTCGTTGAACGGTTTGTTCGAACAGCTGTCGGCGCAGCATTTAAACGTCGTTAGCATGCGCAACAAAGCCAACAGGTTAGAGGAGCTGTTCGTGTCGCTGGTCGAAGGCAATGACAGCGACGCGAGCACGGCAGCATGAATAATCACGAAAAGTGGGTAGCATTTAGCACGATAGTGGTAAAGGAGATACGGCGCTTTATGCGCATATGGCTGCAAACGCTGGTGCCGCCGGTGATTACGGTAGGACTGTATTTCGTGATTTTCGGCAATCTTATCGGCTCGCGCATCGGTGAGATGGACGGCTTCAGCTATATGCAGTTTGTGGTGCCCGGCCTGATTATGATGGCCGTCATCACTAACTCATATTCCAACGTGGTGTCGTCGTTTTACAGTGCTAAATTTCAGCACAGCGTAGAGGAGCTGTTGGTGTCGCCGGTGCCAAACTATATTGTGTTGTCTGGCTATGTGTTGGGCGGAGTCGCACGCGGTCTGGCGGTTGGCGCGATTGTTACGGTGTTGTCGTTGTTGTTTACCGACCTGCGCATAAATCACATTATGCTCACCATCGCCATCGTGTTTTTAACGTCGGTGTTGTTTGCGCTGGCGGGGTTTATTAACGCCGTGTTTGCCAATAGTTTTGATGATATCTCGATCATTCCCACCTTTGTGCTCACGCCGCTGATTTATCTTGGCGGGGTGTTTTATTCCATCAATATGCTGCCGGATTTCTGGGTCACGGTGTCGAAGGCCAACCCTATTTTGTATATGGTCAACGCCTTTCGCTACGGCGTATTAGGGGTGAGCGATATCTCGGTGGGCTTTGCGTTTTTGATGGTCAGTCTGTTCATCGTGGCGGCTTTTTCTTTTAGCTTGCATCTGCTCAACACCGGCAAACGGATTCGGCAGTAGGGCGTCGCCAACGCCAGGATTTGTAGTCATTGCGGCTTAGAGTATCAGCGCTGCGTCGATAGACTATACTCAGTCAAATTAGCAATATAGATGCGAGTTCTAATGAACGACAATGGACTAACACAGACGCCGCTGGGTAAGCAGAGCGATTATCCGAGTGCTTACACGCCATCATTGCTGTGCGCTATTCCGCGTGCTGCAGGGCGTGATGCGCTGGGTATCAACAACGAAAATCTGCCGTTCGCTGGCGTCGACATCTGGAACGCCTACGAACTGTCGTGGCTGGACGAACGCGGCAAGCCGCAGATCGCCGTCGCCGAGATTCAGTTTCCTTGCACCTCCAGCGCGATTATCGAATCCAAATCGTTAAAGCTGTACCTGGGCTCCTTCAACGGTACTCGCTTTGACGGTATGCTCGACGTGCAGAAAACGCTGGAATCCGATTTGTCGGTCAACGCCAAAGTGCCCGTTGCCGTGAAGCTAAGCGCGCTGGATCAATGCCCGCGAAAAGCTATCGGCATGCTGCCGGGTGACTGTCTTGATGGCTTACCGGTCAGCGTCGACGCATATCAACCCGACCCCAGTTTGCTGAGTATTGCGTCACAGCAGCCGCGCCACGAGTCGGTGCATACACATTTATTCAGGTCACTATGCCCGGTAACCGGTCAGCCCGACTGGGCCAGCGTACATATTGCATACAGCGGTCGCAGCATTGATCGCAGCGCCCTGCTGCGTTATCTGATTTCGTATCGAGATCACCAGGCTTTTCACGAACAGTGCGTCGAGCGAATTTTTCTCGATATTAACGCAGCGACGCAACCCGATCGGCTCACCGTTTATGCGCGCTTCCTGCGCCGCGGCGGATTGGATATTAATCCTTTTCGTACCAACGCTGGCGTCAGTGCTGACAACATTCGGCTGCTGCGGCAGTAGCAAAGCGATAGTGCACGCTACTGGGTCTCCGCCGGCTCCAGCTAGACATTGAACCGGCACTACTCAATCGATGTTGGCTATACCCATATTTTTTTTAAAAATGCGTTCATTGATCGCGTCGGTTCGACGCAAGACCAGTTACTTGTCAATTATGATTCTGCAGCTGATCTTGTTAGTCTACAGCTCAATTCGACGTTTTAAACGACCACCAGCATAATCAATTAGCGGTTTGAATAAGCTTATGGATATACAGAGACCCTGGTTAAATTCTTATCCATCTACAACGCCGGCCACTATCGAGCCGCGGTTCTCGTCGATTCCGGAGCTGGCGCAAGACGCGATGCAGCGTTTCGCCGAGCATCCCGCGTTCACCAATCTTAAGGTAACACTGAGTTATAGCGACGTTGACCGGCATAGCAGCGCGTTCGGCGCGTTCCTGCAGCAACAGTTGCAGCTGCAACCCGCTGACCGTATCGCCATCATGATGCCAAATTTGCTGCAATACCCGGTGACCTTGCTGGGTGCATTGCGCGCCGGGCTGATCGTGGTCAACACCAGCCCGCTCTATACCGCGCGCGAGCTGCAACACCAGCTCTTTGATAGTGGCGCAACAGCGATTGTTATCAGCGAGACGTGCGCTGCCGTGCTTGAGAAATGCCTGCCACAAACGGCGCTCAAACATGTCATTGTGTGTCGCATCGGCGACATGGTGCCGCAGCCACGTGCGCTGTTGATCAACGCGGCGGTAAAATACATCAAGAAGAAAGTACCGCCTTATACGCTGGACGATGCGCTGGCGTTTTCCGACGTGTTACGTAAAGGCCGCGAGCTGACGCTGCAGCCGGTTGCAATCAAGGCCGACGATATCGCGCTGCTACAGTACACCAGCGGCACCACCGGCAAAGCGAAAGGCGCGATGCTCAGCCACGGTAATATCTGCGCTAACGTTGAACAGGTGCGATCGTGGGTGCAGGCGCAGGTGGTAGAGGGGGAGGAAGTGGTCATTACGGCGCTGCCCCTCTATCATATCTTTGCGCTAACCGGTAATTGCCTGGCGTTTTTCAATGTCGGCGGCCATAACCATTTGATCACCGACCCGCGTGATCTGAAAACATTTGTCAGCACCTTGCAAGCAGTGCCGTTCACGGTCATGACCGGTGTCAATACGTTGTTTAACGCCCTGCTCAATGCCGATGCAATAGACAATGTCGACTTTAGCCATTTAAAGATTTCTCTCGGCGGCGGCATGGCCGTGCAAAAACGTGTTGCCGATGACTGGCGCAAGTTGACTGGCTGCAATCTGACCGAGGCTTACGGTTTAAGCGAAACATCACCGGCGGCTTGTATAAACCCGCTGACGTTGGAGGAATACAACGGCTGTATCGGTTTACCCATTGCGTCAACCGATGCCGGCATTCTTGGTTTGAATAACGAATGGCTGCCCGTCGGGCAAGCGGGCGAGCTGTGTATTCGTGGTCCGCAGGTGATGCAAGGCTATTGGCAGCTGCCTGGAAATACAGCTGACGTGATGTTTGGCGACTGGTTTCGCACCGGTGATGTCGCAACAATGACTGCCGACGGCTATTTCAAAATCGTCGACCGCAAGAAAGATATGATTCTGGTCTCCGGTTTCAACGTATATCCAACCGAAATTGAACAAGTGCTGAGCAGCCATCCCGATGTGCTGGAATGCGCGGTGATTGGGATACCAGATGAGGCGTCGGGCGAGGCGGTCAAAGCCTTCATCGTGAAGAAAAACAGCACACTAAACGAGGCCACGTTGCAGGCTTATTGCGAAGATAATCTAACCGGTTACAAATGCCCGAAACACTATCAATTTACCGATGATTTACCCAAAAATGCGGTCGGCAAAATCTTGCGCCGTGAGCTACGCCACGATCCTGAGCAGTAGCCAGACAGGCGCATTAACTCGCTAATCTGTCGGCTTAAAGTCATCAATTCAGCTGCAATTTGTTAGCCAGTTCACATTTGCGCGCGTCATTCGGCAGCGCGCTTCAATCTTGACTTTACTTACACTAGGGATGGATTTGGGAAGACGGAATCTCCAGCGCGTCGATGTAGCCGTATCCCCCTCCTAAAATTGTGAGTTCACGGTCCGAACCGACAGCGGCTTTGCTACGCGTTCGCTGCAGCGTATACGCGCAGTATTGAGCAACAGACAAAGGTCAGGGTGGCGTGAAGGCTTTATGCAATTCATACAAAAAAGAATAGCAGGCGAAAAATTGATGCTCGGCGACATGCAACATAAGCTTTTTACAAACGCCTTATACGCCAGTTTTTGCCTATGCCTGTGCGTGCTTTTCTTTTCCAGCGCGAATGCGCTTGCGCTGGAAGACTCTGGTGAGTCATTAGTCTTACCATCAAACAAAGGCTCGTGGTGGCTGAACCTGCGCTCCAGGCTTGAGCGGGTGCAGCAGGAGATAAGTTCGCGCGCTGCTACTGCCAGTATATTGCGCACGCGGCTAGGCTACAAAACGCGCAATTTTGAAGGTTTCTCCGCGCTGTTCGAAGTTGAAGACAGGCGTGTGCTGGGCGATAGTCATTACAGCACCGGCGACGCGCTGCAGCCAATGCTCGCCAGGCCAGTGGGTAGCGCAATAAACCGCGCCTATGTCAGTTATGCCGGCATGCTGGATACGGCGTTTACCTATGGCCGACAGCGCCTTTCGCTGGACACCGCACGCGCGATAGATGATTCGGGCTGGGCGCAGCAGGAACAAAGTTTCGACGCCTTCAAAGTGGAAAATACCTCGTTTACCGACACCAAAATTACCCTGGCCTACGTCGATAAGGCGCATGGCGTCTTTGGTGCCGACAACGACAACGACAACGGTGCTGTGCGTATGCAGTCGCCGTTGATAAACGTTGAATACAAAGGGTCGCCCATGCTTGATGTTTCGGGCTACGGCTATTTCCTTAGTTTTGATAATGATACTGCCTCATCCAGGCAGACCTCCGGTGTTCGTGTGAAGGGCGAATATCCTCTAATTGGGATTGCGCTGCTGTACGCCGCCGAGTACGCCAGGCAAAGTGATTACAAAGACGGCATGGCGGATATTAATGCCGACTATCGTCACCTTATCGCGGGCTTCAGATTTGCTGCCGTCACCGCCGAGTTTGGTTTTGAAGCACTGAGCGGCGATGGTGCCTACGCATTTCAAACGCCGTTGGCAACCGGGCAGGCCTTCAATGGCTGGGCCGACCAGTTTCTGGTCACGCCATTAAACGGTCTGAAAGATGTATATGTCAGTGCTGATATGTCATTTGCGGGAATGCGCTGGAAGGCCGTGTTTCATGATTTCTCTGCCGAACGCGGCGGTGTCGACTATGGCAACGAAGTTAATTTACTAATCGTCAAGAATTTTTCCAGTCGCTATACGCTCGGCCTGAAATACGCGAACTACTCAGCCAATGATTTCAGCGTTGATACGGAAAAAATACAAATTTATGCTGAAATCAATATTTAATAACGCCGTCGCAACGCCGTCATCTCGTAGCGATGTCGCTCACGTACAAAAAGGCTAAAAAATGAATGCAGAAGTCGAAAAAATCCGCCAGGAATTACTCAGCGCCATCGAGAAAGATGAACTGGTATTACCGACTTTGCCCGAAGTAGCACTGCAAGTGCGCGAGGTGGCACAAGACCAGAATTCCAATATCGCTAGTCTGGCCGCTGTCATTGGTCGTGACGCTGCGATTAGTGCGCGTATTATCAAGGTGGCGAACAGCCCGCTGATGCGTCGCTGTGAACGGAAAAACGAAAACCTGAAAATGGCCCTGATGAGCCTGGGTATGGAGTACACGGCTAACCTGGCAACCGGCCTTGCCATGGAACAAATGTTTCAGGCGACCACCGACGCCATCGACAAACGCCTGCGCGAAACCTGGAGCCGCAGCACTGAGGTGGCCGGCATCTGCCAGGTGTTCAGCCACGGCCGCGGCAATTTGCGCTCTGACCAGGCCACGCTTGCCGGGTTGACCCACAAGCTTGGCGTATTGCCCATACTCATATATGCCGAAAGCAGCCGCTCTTTGCTTGCCAACCTCAAGGCGCTGGACGAGCTCATTGAATCGCTGCACCCTGAAGTAGGACAAAAGATTCTACAGCGCTGGGATTTCTCCGACGAACTGGCCTGTGTTCCTGTTGAGCATTTGAACTTTAGCCGTCAAGTGCCCGAATGCGACTACGCCGATGTGGTCACGGTAGCGGTGCTGGAAAGTTACTCCGGTTCCGAGCATCCGCTCGGCGCGGTCGACTACGCGACAGTGACTGCGTTTGGCCGGCTTGGCATTGCGGTAGACTCTGAAGCCATTGAGCTCGAAGATCTGCAGGAAGATATGCAGGCGGCAACCGCTTCGCTGATGCTTTCATAGCTGGCGTGCTCGCTGTGAGCCGACAGCTATTATTTGCAGTGCATGTCGGTTATTCTAGTTAGCCAAACTGCAAACAGCACAAAAAATACATCGACCGTACTGCATCGTCCTGCCGCTAGATCCTGCTAGTGTTAGGCGTAAGGCTGAAAGCCGCGCGGCAGATCGCGTCGCGCTGCCAATACTAATCCCCTGATTATTCTCCATCAGTCCATGCAGCTGACAATGGCAGTCGTTCATTGGCAGGCAACGCTGAATGCGACCCGCACAACGTAGGTGAACTAAAGAGCAAATGACGGCAAACTATCAACAATTACTCGAAGAAATTGCGGAGGAGGTTCGGCCTCTTATTGGACAGGGCCACGTCGCAAATTACATCCCAGCGCTGGCGCGTGTGGATCCGGATAACTTCGGCATGGCCTTGCGCACCATCAGCGGCGAAGAGTTTGCAGTCGCCGATTCTGAACAGGAGTATGGCCATCGCAACGCGGCACTGGCTCACTTTATGAAAAGCTACGGCAATATGTATGACACTGTGGAACGTACGCTGTCGATTTACTTTCGGCAGTGCGCTATTGCCATGAGTTGTCGGGAGTTGGCTCGCGCTTTCAGCAACCTTGCCAATGATGGCGTTGCCACACCGAGCGGCGGTATTAAGCAAAAGCGAAACGCGTCGTGTGAATTCTTTGCTGCAGTCCTGCAGAATGTACGAAGCGGTTGGTGAGTTCGCTTATCGCGTCGGCTTGCCTGGTAAAAGCGGTGTGGGCGGCGGAATTGTGGCAATAGCGCCCAGACAGATGAGCCTGGGTGTCTGGTCGCCGGAACTTCACCCTGCGGGTAATTCACTGGCGGGCGTGCGGGCACTGGAGCTTTTTGGCGAGCGCACCGGTATATCGATTTTCTGAGCGGTACTTTACATTTTATTGAGCGCTGCCGCCGTGTTGAAGGCACACTTGCTAGCAGCCGACTGCGCTATTTTATTGAGCACCTCCCACCTTTCTGTTAAGCTAATTTCCCATCCTGATGCGAAGCTTTTCGCGTCTTTCGACCGCTCCATAGTGCTATAAATCTAAAGGTTTTCGATGAACCGTTTTATCTTTATTACCGGCGGCGTTGTCTCTTCGCTGGGCAAGGGCATTGCGTCGGCCTCGCTGGGCGCCATTCTTGAAGCACGTGGCCTGAATGTCACGTTGCTTAAACTTGACCCGTATATCAACGTTGACCCGGGCACCATGAGTCCGTTTCAGCACGGCGAAGTCTATGTTACCGAAGACGGTGCTGAAACCGATTTGGATCTTGGCCATTACGAACGTTTTGTGCGCACCACCATGCTAAAGCGCAACAACTTCACTACCGGTAAGGTGTACGAAAACGTGTTGCGCAAAGAGCGGCGCGGTGATTATCTGGGCGGCACCGTGCAGGTGATTCCGCATGTGACCGATGAGATCAAGCGCCGTATTATCGCTGGTGCCGGCGACAGCGATATTGCGCTGGTTGAAATTGGCGGCACGGTGGGCGATATAGAATCACAACCGTTCCTGGAAGCCATTCGCCAACTGTCTATCGAGCTGGGGTCCAGGCGCGCGATGTTTATTCATCTCACGCTGGTGCCCTATATCGCTACCTCGGGCGAGACCAAAACCAAGCCGACGCAGCACTCGGTCAAAGAGATGCGGTCGATTGGTTTGCAGCCTGATGTGTTGCTATGCCGTTCCGACCGCGAAATCGATATCGACTCGCGGCGTAAAATTGCGCTGTTTACCAGTGTTGAACAGCGCGCCGTGGTGCCGTTGCCCGACGCCGATACCATCTACCGTATTCCGCTGATGCTGCACGCGCAGGGCGTCGATAATATTGTGATCGATAAATTTGGCCTCGAATGCAAACCCGCCGATTTGCACGAATGGGAACAGGTATTGACAGGACAGTTGGAAACGCAGCATGAAGTAGCTGTTGCCATGGTCGGCAAGTATACCGATTTGATCGATGCCTACATGTCGCTGAATGAAGCGTTGACGCACGCCGGTATTCAAACCCGCACCCGGGTGAACATCGAATATATCGACTCCGAAGATATCGAAAAGAACGGGATCGGCGTACTGGCAGGGAAAGATGCCATTCTGGTGCCGGGTGGTTTCGGCCATCGCGGCATAGAAGGCAAGATTCAGGCGGTCGAGTACGCGCGCACACGCAACATACCTTATATGGGCATTTGCCTGGGCATGCACGCGGCGGTAATCGAATACGCACGTAATGTGGTCGGTCTGAAAGACGCCGACAGCACCGAATTCAATTCCTCAACCCCGCACCCGGTCATTGCATTGATTACCGAGTGGCGTGACGCCGAAGGTAAAGTCCAGCAGCGCGATGAGCAAACTGACTTAGGCGGCTCGATGCGTCTGGGGGCGCAAAGGTGTAATCTGCAACTCGATTCACTGGCGCGGAAGGAGTATGCTAGCGACAGTGTTCGCGAGCGACATCGGCATCGCTACGAAGTAAATAACAATTATGTTCAACAGCTGTGTGACGCTGGTTTGAAAATCGGTGGTCGCTCGGAAGATGGCAGTTTGGTGGAGATGATCGAATTGGACAACCACCCCTGGTTTTTAGCCTGTCAGTTTCATCCTGAATTTAAATCTACGCCGCGCGACGGCCACCCGTTGTTCACCGGTTTTGTGCGTGCCGCTATCGCGCATAGCGAGGCACAGTAATGCAGCCACTGCAAATTAATGGCATCGAGATTGCCAATGATCGACCGCTGGTATTGTTCGGCGGCTTGAATGTACTGGAGTCGCGCGACCTGGCCTTGCAGGTAGCCGAGCAATTTGTGCAAACCACACAGAAGCTGAATATTCCTTACATTTTTAAAGCCTCGTTTGACAAGGCCAATCGCTCCTCCATCGGTTCTTTCCGTGGTCCTGGTCTTGACGAGGGCCTGAAGATATTGCAAGAAGTGAAGACAACGTTTAACGTGCCAATCATCACCGACGTACACGAGCCGGCGCAGGCGGCCGCTGTGGGCGAAGTAGCCGACGTCGTGCAGTTACCGGCGTTTCTGTCGCGCCAGACCGACCTCGTTATCGCGTTGGCCAAAACCGGCAAAGCAATTAATATAAAAAAAGCACAGTTTTTGGCGCCGCAGGAAATGGGACATATTTTAAAAAAATGCGAACAGGCAGGAAATTCGCGGCTGCTGTTGTGCGAACGCGGCAGTTCGTTTGGTTACAATAACCTGGTAGTCGACATGCTTGGTTTTGGCGTGATGAAACGTTTCGATTATCCGGTGCTGTTCGACGTCACCCACGCGCTGCAAATGCCGGGCGGGCGGGCCGACTCGGCCGATGGTCGTCGTAGCGCCGTGTTTGAGTTGGCAAAAGCAGGACTGTCGCAAGGTTTGGCAGGGCTGTTTCTCGAAGCCCATCCCGACCCCGACAATGCAAAGTGTGATGGTCCCTGCGCCTTACCTCTAGCCAAGCTGGAGTCTTTTTTGCGTCCGTTACAACAGCTAGATGAGTTGGTTAAGCAGTTCGATACATTAAAAATTAAATAGGAGAACGAGTATGTCAACAATTGCCGATATTAAAGCTTTTGAAATTTTGGACTCACGGGGTAATCCCACTGTAATGGCCGAAGTCGTTTTGGATAGCGGTCAAATCGGCGTTGCCTGCGCACCGTCGGGCGCATCTACCGGCTCACGCGAGGCGCTGGAATTACGCGACGGTGATAAAGGCCGCTATAACGGCAAAGGTGTGCAAAAAGCCGTCGCCAATATAAACGAGCAAATCAAGCCGTTGCTGGTTGGCAAAGATGCCACCGATCAGAAGAGCCTGGATCAGGCAATGATCGACGCTGACGGCACCGATAACAAAGGCAAACTGGGCGCCAACGCCATTCTAGCTGTCTCTCTGGCCGCCGCTAAAGCTGCCGCCGACTCGAAAAACATGCCGCTGTACGCACATATTGCCGAATTGAACGGCACACCCGGCAAGTACACCATGCCAGTACCTATGATGAACATCGTCAATGGCGGCGAACACGCCGATAACAATGTCGATATTCAGGAATTTATGATTCAACCGGTCGGCGCCAAGACCTTCGCAGAAGCACTGCGCTGTGGGGCGGAGATATTCCACGCCCTGAAGGCGGTGTTGACGAAGCAGGGCCTGAGCACTGCTGTAGGCGACGAGGGTGGCTTTGCACCTAATTTACCCTCCAATGCAGCGGCGTTGGACGCGATTAGCGAGGCGGTTGGCAACGCCGGCTATAAACTGGACAGCGACGTGACGCTGGCGATGGACTGCGCCGCGTCGGAGTTTTATAAAGACGGGCAATATTCACTGAGCGGCGAAGGTAAGACGTTTACCGCTGAGCAGTTTACCGACTACCTGGGCGAGCTGTGCGATAAATTCCCAATCCTGTCAATTGAAGACGGTTTAGATGAGAGCGACTGGGCTGGCTGGAAGATACATACCGAAAAACTGGGTGATCGTATCCAATTAGTCGGTGATGATCTGTTTGTTACCAATACCGAAATATTGCAGCGTGGCATAGACGAGAGCATCGGTAATTCTATTCTGATCAAATTTAATCAGATCGGTACGCTGTCCGAGACGCTAGCCGCGATTCAAATGGCGCATGCGGCCGGCTACACCGCGGTCATTTCGCATCGTTCCGGTGAAACGGAAGACAGCTTCATCGCTGATTTAGCCGTTGGCACCAGTGCCGGGCAAATAAAAACCGGCTCGCTGTGTCGCTCGGACCGGGTCGCTAAATATAATCGGTTGCTGCGGATTGAAGCAGAGATAGGCGACGTAGCACCTTATCGGGGTCGCAAGGAATTCCGCAACTAGCCGCTTAATTCACTCCAGTACGTCCTATGAAATGGTGTTTGGCAATACTGCTACTCGTTCTGCTGCAGCTACAGTACCGGCTGTGGGTGGGGGAAGGCAGTTTTGCCCACATCAACCAGCTTAAGGAAGGTATTGCCGACCAGCGAGCCGCGAACAAGCGGCTGCGCAATCGCAATAATATGCTCGAACTTGAAATAAATGGTCTCAAGAACGGCCTTGCCGGTATTGAGGAGAAAGCTCGTAGCGAGCTCGGTATGATTAAACAAGGCGAAACGTTTTACATGTTCGTCGAGAAGTAGTCCGCATCGATGTCAGCAGGCGTGACTCGGCATTGGGCGATAGTACCCGCCGCAGGCAGCGGTGCGCGGCTGGCCGGCACCACGCCCAAGCAATATCAAAAAATCGGCAAGCACAGTTTGCTGGAGCATAGCCTGCGAGCGCTGCTGCAGGTGGAGGCTGTCGACTCAGTCGTAGTCGTTCTGGCGGCTAACGATAAGCATTGGCAGCAGCTGCAAATCGCCTCAAACTCGCGCATTCAAACCGTAACCGGCGGTGCTCGACGTTGCGACTCAGTGTTAGCGGGCCTGCAGTTTCTTGCAACTTATGCGCAGGCTGACGACCGGGTATTGGTGCACGACGCCGCGCGCCCGTGTATCACGCCGGCCGATATTGATCGCCTGCTGCTTCAAGCCGGCGCGCATCCGGTGGGTGGCATTCTGGCCGTGCCGGTAGTAGATACGTTAAAGCGAGTCGACCTCGACGGCAACATTATTGCCACCCAGGATCGCAGCCAGCTATATCAGGCACAAACGCCGCAGTTATTCCGCTTTGCGGTTTTGTTAGAAGCGTTGCAGACTGCGCTGGCAGCCGATCTGGAAATTACCGATGAGTCCTCCGCAGTTGAGAAGATGGGCCTGCAACCGATCGTTGTTGGCGGTTCTCAACAAAATATAAAAGTCACCTATGCCGAAGATCTTGCGTTGGTCAGGCAAATCTTGCGTTCCCGAGGCGTTCTATGAGAACCGCCCAAGGCTGTTTATGAGAATTGGCATGCTATGAGAATTGGCCACGGCTTTGATGTGCATCGTTTTGGCGCTGGCGATCACGTTATGCTTGGCGGCGTGCGCATTGCCCACAGCGCCGGGTTGATAGCCCACTCCGACGGTGACGTAGTGCTGCACGCATTGTGCGACGCGCTGCTGGGCGCCGCCGCTTTGGGAGATATTGGTCAGCACTTTCCGGATACCGACGCTCGCTATCACAACATTAACAGCGCCGAGTTATTACGTCACAGCTATCTGCTGGTGCGGCACTACAACTATCAATTAGCCAACGCTGATATCAGCGTTATTGCCGAGGCACCGCGTTTGCAGCCACATATTATTGCCATGCGCACAGCCATTGCGGCGGCGCTTGAATGCGCCGTAGAGCAAGTCAACGTCAAAGCGACCACTACGGAGAAGCTGGGTTACGTGGGCCGCAAAGAAGGTATTGCCGCGCACGCGGTGGTGTTGCTGCAATAACTATGGCTGCTGAATTGGCCTATGCCTACGGCGGCCCGCTGGGCAGCGCGCAGCTCAAAACCAGCGCCGATGATTTCTGCGTCACTGAGCAATTGGGTTTCGAGCCCACTGGCAGTGGCGAACACGTATTTCTACAGATCCAGAAGCGTGAACTCAATACGCAGGATGTGCTCGATAGGCTGCAGCGTTTTGCGCAGGTTAAACCGCGCCAACTCGGCTACTGCGGTCTGAAGGATAAGCTCGCCGTTACTCGGCAGTGGTTTAGCGTGCACTTGCCCACCGGCAGCGAACCGGACTGGCGCGCGCTCGATGACCAGCAACTGCAGGTGTTAGACGCTACCCGGCACCAGCGTAAACTGCGTGTTGGTGTACACAAAAGCAACCGCTTTGAAATTAAGCTGCGCGCTGTGGACGCTACCGCACAGCAGTTGCGGCCACGCTGTCAGCTGCTGGCGCGGCAGGGTTTCCCCAATTATTTTGGAGCGCAGCGATTCGGCTTTAACAACGCCAATCTGGACGCAGCTCGACGTTTATTCGCTCAGCCGCCCAACGCAGGCAAGAAAAAGCCCAGCCGCAGGCAGAGTATGTATATGTCAGCGGCGCGCGCATATCTGTTCAATGCGCTGGCATCCAGCCGGGTAGAAGACGGCAGTTGGGTTGAGGCATCCGCAGGGGATGTGTTTCAGCTGGATGGCAGCGGTTCGCTGTTTCGCGATGAGATATCGCCGGAGATTAACCGCAGGATGGAACAGGGCGATTTGCACATAACGGGTCCACTGTGGGGCGGCGGCGATTTATTTAGCGGTCTCGCCGTTGCAGAGCGGGAGCAGGGTATTGCCGATAGCTACGCCGAATTGGCCAGCGGCCTGGTTGCGGTTGGCATGCAGCAGCAACGTCGCGGGTTGCGCGCCCGGGCATCACAGCTACGCTGGGAATTTCAGGGCGATGTGTTGGAGCTACAGTTTGAACTGGGCAAAGGCTGTTACGCGACCTCGTTGCTACGCGAATTGGTGGTCACAAACCTGCATCAAGCGCAATAACTCCGCGTATAATGAACGTTTTTTCCGCACGATAATCAATGAATAATTTCCAGCTCAGCGGCATTGGCATGACTTCAGAGCGCACTCGCGACAGGCTGGTGCAACGCCTGCGTGAGCAGGGTATTAGCGACGAGCGCGTGCTCGAAGTAATGCGCTCAACCCCGCGCCATATTTTTCTCGACGAGGCGCTGTCGCATCGCGCTTACGAAGACTGCGCATTGCCTATCGGTTATGAACAGACATTGTCGCAGCCCTATATTGTTGCCCGCATGACCGAATTGTTGTTGGCCGACGGTGTTCCCGAAAAAGTGTTGGAGATTGGCACGGGTTCGGGCTATCAAACGGCCATATTGGCGCAATTGGTGCCGCAAGTATTTACCGTAGAGCGCATTCGACCGCTGCAGGAAAAGGCCAGGCAGCGCATGCGCATGCTGAAGCTGCGCAACATCAACTACCGCCATGCCGACGGTTATGCCGGCTGGAGTTCGGCGGCACCATTTCAAGCGATTTTGGCGAGCGCTGCGCCGGTTGATATTCCAGCGAGATTTATCGAGCAATTGGCAGTCGATGGCCTGCTGGTTTTGCCAGTCGGTAACAATGCGCAGCAGCTGCAGCTGGTGCGCAAAAAAAGCACGGGTATCGAAACCACCAGTATCGAAGCGGTGCGCTTCGTGCCGCTAAAGGCTGGTTTAAGTCCGGCATGAACGCTGCCACACTCATAGCCGACGGCGCAGGTACAACCTCTGGCGCGCCCACACTTTATAGCGCGCACTCAATCGATGGAACGTAGATGTTACGCACTTTTTTAATCGGCCTGGCAATGGGGGCGGCAGATGTTGTACCCGGCGTTTCGGGAGGCACGATTGCATTTATCAGCGGTATTTACCAGCGTTTGCTGGACGCTATTCGCGCAATCAATCCGGCCAGCGTACAGTTATTATTGCGCGTAGGGTTCAGCGCGTTCTGGCGGCGCATTGATGGCAACTTCCTGCTTGCTCTACTGGCAGGCATCATCACCAGCGTATTCCTGTTCGCTCGCGTTATCACGCTCGCACTGACTAACTATCCCACCTGTGTGTGGGCGTTTTTCTTCGGGCTAATTGTTGCATCGACCTGGTATCTGGGGCGTCAGGTTGGTTGGCGATTGGTCACCGGCGGCTTGTTTATCGTTGGTTTGGCGATCGCGCTGGGAATCGCTGAACTGCGACCCTCCGAGCTGGATGTGCAGCCGCTTATTATTTTCGGTAGCGGTGCGCTGGCGATCTGCGCCATGATTTTGCCGGGTATTTCAGGCAGCTTCATTTTACTGCTGCTTGGCATGTACAGTAACGTGCTGCAGGCGCTGCACGATTTGGACTTCGGTTTCGTTGCTATTTTCGCCGCTGGCTGTGCGGTCGGGTTGCTGAGCTTTTCCCACGTGCTCGGTTTTTTATTACACCGTTTCCACTCTCAAACGCTGGCGCTGCTTACCGGGTTTCTAGCGGGTTCTCTGGTGATGGTGTGGCCGTGGCAGCATGTGCTTAGCAGCTACGTTAAGGATGACGGCCGCGAGGTCGCGCTACAAACGCAAAACGTGCTGCCGGCCACTTATGCTGAGCTAACCCAGCAAGATCCGTACACGCTGGCTGCAATTGTGCTGGCCGCTTTCGCCGTGCTGCTGGTGCTTGGTCTGGAACGCCTTGGCGCGCAGGCAAGCCGCTAATAGCCGTTCAAAAAACAGGCAAAAAATTACAAAATAAAATATAGAATACAGCAGCTTAAAGCCGCCTCTTGACTTGCTTTTAAAAAATACTTGCTAAACTGAAGATTTAACTGCAGCATACTACCTAGCAGGTTGATAACTATGGGGAGATACAACAAAAATCTGGTTGTCGGGTTACTACTGGGTGCGCTGAGTGGCTGCGCCGGAGGTTTCGTGCCGGTGATCGATCTTAGTGATACCGCGTACGGTAGCAACCGGGCCGGCACTGCCAGGGGCACAGTCCACATCGTGGCGAAAGGGGAATCTTTACACTCGATCGCCTGGCGCTACGGGCTGAATTATCGTCAACTGGCGGCGGCGAATGGTATTGCCGCGCCGTACACTATCTATCCAAATCAACGCCTGAATTTACGCAAACGTGCGCAACCAACGCGGCAAGCGGTCGCGAGGGCAACTCCAGCGCCGGTCACTTCGGCACCAGTCCCTGCCCCCACGGTAGAGAATGTGAGCGTGCCAAGTGGTGCGTGGCATTGGCCAGCGCAAGGTGTAGTCGCGCGGCATAGTGGCGTTGGGCGCAAAAAGGGCATCGATATCAGCGGCCACTCCGGGCAAGCGGTGTTTCCTGCCAAAGGTGGCAAGGTGGTATACGCTGGCAATGGGATTCGCGGCTACGGCAACTTGCTCATTGTAAAGCACGATGCTGAGTATCTCAGCGCTTATGCGTATAATAAGCGGGTTTTGGTGGCGGAAGGCGACCAGGTCGAAGTCGGTCAGAAAATTGCCGAAATAGGAAGGGGGCCAGGAAGAGGTTCCGACAAAGGTTCCAACGTCAATGGCGTGACGCCAGACGCTAAACTTTATTTTGAAATTCGCCGTGCCGGCAAAGCGGTTGATCCACTCAGCCTGCTACCGAAAAGGCAAAACAATGTAAAAATATAACGTTAACTACGGCTGGGCGCCTATAATGTATGGGCGTTACATGCCACTGCTAGCGATTGGGAAAAGGGTCAAGATTATGGGAGAAAGTCGCGAACAGGAAGGGGAGACAGCACTGGACGATACCAAGTCGGCTGCGAAAGCAAAAAAAGCTAAAAGTGCCGCTACTAAAAAAAGTAAGCCGACAAAAAAAGCGGCTGCTAAGCCTAAAGCCGCCGCAGACGAGAAAGAGCCAAACGAAGCAACCTTCGATAAAACCCTCGACGCCACTCAGCTTTACCTGGGTGAGATCGGTTTCTCGCCGCTGCTGTCAGCCGAGGAAGAGGTACATTTCGCACGCATGGCCCAGCGTGGTGAAGAAGCCGGCCGCAAACGCATGATTGAAAGCAACCTGCGGTTGGTGGTTAAGATTGCGCGTCGTTATCTTAATCGTGGGCTGTCGTTACTCGACCTGATAGAAGAAGGCAATTTGGGCCTGATTCGCGCCGTAGAAAAATTCGATCCCGAACGCGGCTTTCGCTTTTCAACTTACGCTACCTGGTGGATTCGACAAACCGTCGAGCGCGCCATCATGAATCAAACGCGCACCATTCGTTTACCTATTCACGTTGTTAAAGAGTTGAACGTGTACTTGCGTGCTGCGCGCGAGCTGACACAGAAACTCGACCACGAGCCCAGCGCTGAAGAAATTGCCGAGTTGCTCGACCGGCCGCTGGCCGACGTTAAGAAAATGCTTAGCCTGAATGAGCGCGTAACCTCGATTGACTCGCCAATCGGTCCTGATTCAGAGAAAACGCTGGTCGAAACCATTCCTGATCAACATGTTTCTGATCCTGCGTTTTTATTGCAGGACAGCGACATGCGCTCCAGCATCAACAGTTGGCTGCTTGAGCTATCTGAGAAACAGCGCGAAGTAATCTCCCGCCGCTTCGGCCTGCTCGGGCATGAGTCCAGCACACTTGAGCAGGTCGGTCTTGAAATAGGCCTGACGCGGGAACGCGTGCGTCAAATTCAGGTGGAAGCCTTGAAACGTCTGCGTGCGATTCTGGAGAAGCAGGGCTTATCCAGTCAGTCTGTCTTTAGCGACTAAATACCAGTGATTAAAGCTCAGTGAGTAGAGGCAGGCGACTAACGCTCCAGATACTGCAGCTTGTCTTTCACCGTCTCCCACTCTTCGGCGTCGGGCGGTGATTCTTTCATCTCCGTGATATTCGGCCACACTTCGGCCAGCTCGGCATTCAATTCCAGAAACACCTGCTGATCTTCGGGCAACTCATCTTCCGAGAAAATCGCGTCGACGGGGCATTCGGGTTCGCATAACGCGCAGTCGATGCATTCATCAGGATGAATAACGAGGAAATTCGGACCCTCATAAAAACAATCTACCGGGCAAACCTCGACACAATCGGTGTGCTTACACTTAATACAACTCTCGGCCACTATAAATGTCATTGTCTGGTTTACCTTGCTAAATACGGTTCGCTGGCGTGATAAAACGCGGATTCTAGCATTATTCCCCGGTGCTTTAGAAGTGAGATTAGCGCGCTTACGAGTCCGACAGCTGCTGTAGCTGGTAGATCAAATCCAGCGCCTCGCGGGGGCTGAGTTCATCCGGCGTTAAACTTTTGACTGCGCTTAGCAGAGGATGCTCTGGCGCCTCGAACAGTAACTGCCCTTGAAAGGGCATCGCATTGCCGGTGCTGAGCGCTTGCCGCTCCAGTTCATGCAGCTTCTTGCGTGCTGCCTCGATAACACCGATGGGGATGCCCGCCAGTTTGGCAACGTGAATACCATAGCTTTGGTTGGCGGGACCGTCGTGGACGCTGTGCAAAAAGACGATATTGTCTTGGTGCTCGGTGGCGTCCAAATGCACATTGGCAACCTGCGGGTAATCGTCGGCCAAGGTGGTTAACTCAAAATAATGCGTTGCAAACAGCGTATAGGCGGCGACCTGCTGCACAATATGCGTGGCGCAGGCCCAGGCTAGCGCCAAACCGTCAAAGGTGCTGGTGCCGCGACCAATTTCGTCCATCAACACCAGGCTGCGCGGCGACGCGTTGTTGAGTATATTAGCCGCCTCGGTCATCTCCACCATAAAAGTCGAGCGGCCGCCAGCCAGATCGTCGGACGAGCCGATGCGGGTAAATATTTGGTCGAACACGCTAAGCGAGGTGCTGCGTGCCGGCACATAGCCGCCGATATGGGCGAGCAATACGATAATTGCAGTTTGGCGCATATAGGTCGATTTGCCGCCCATATTAGGCCCGGTGATCACCAGCATTTGCCGGTTTTTATGTAATGTCAGGTCGTTAGCAATAAAGGGCTCGGTACTAACCTGTTCGACAACCAGGTGGCGGCCGGCATCAATCGTAATGCCGCTTTCCGGCACAAATTGCGGGCAGCATAAATCGAGTGCCAGGGCGCGCTCGGCAAGGTTGGCCAGTACGTCCAGTTGCGCACAGGCGGCGCCGCATTGCTGCAGGTTTTGTAGCTGAACGTTTAGGCTGTCGAGCAGATCTTCGTACAGTTTTTTCTCGCGTATCAGTGCCTTTGCCTGACTCCCTAAAGCCTTTTCTTCAAAGACTTTTAATTCAGGGGTGATATAGCGTTCTGCGTTCTTCAGCGTTTGGCGGCGCGTGTAGTGTGCGGGTGCCTTGTCGGCCTGACCGCGACTGATTTCAATATAATAGCCGTGCACGCGGTTGTAGCCGACCTTCAGGGTGCTGATGCCGGTGGCGCTGCGTTCCTGCTGCTCCAACTCCAGCAGTACGTCGCTGGCATTGGTGCTAATGGCGCGCAATTCGTCAAGCTCCGAGTCGAAACCGGTTTTTATCACGCCGCCTTCGCGCAGTACCGTTGGCGGGTTGTCGACCAACGCCGTGGCCAACAACTTCTGTAGGTCTGGGAAATCGCCCAGCTGTTGCAGCAGGGCAGCAATTAACGGTGATTGCAACGGCGCGCAAGCGGCGGCTATCAATGGTAGTTGAGTCAGTGAATCGCCTAGTCGGCTGAGATCGCGCGGCCGCGCCGAGCGTAAAGCGATCCGCGACAGAATGCGCTCCATATCGCCCACCGGTTGCAGCGCTGCCTGCAGTGTTTCAAAGTGGTAATTTTCTAACAGGCTTTGTATGGCGTGCTGGCGTTGCCGCAGCTGTTCAACATCGGTTAGCGGCCGGTGCAACCAGCGCGCCAGCAGGCGGCTGCCCATAGGGCCCTGCGTCTTATCCAATACAGCGACAATTGTGTTGGTCGCGCCGCCGTTGAGGTTCTGGTCTATTTCCAGATTACGCCGCGTGGCACCGTCGAGATGCAGATAATCAGCGCCACGCTCAGCCTGTAGACGACGGATGTGTGGCAGGCTGCTGCGCTGGGTTTGTTGTACATAGGCAAGCAGGCAACCGGCCGCCTGAATGGCGCAAGGCATATCTGCGCAGGCAAAGCTGCTGAGGTCGTGGGTGCCAAATTGGGAGCACAATAGACGGGTTGCCGTTTCTATTTCGAACTCCCACGCGGCGCGCTGCCGCACGTTCATTTGCTGCAGTTGTTGCAATGGATAGTCGGCATCGCTATTCAGCAACAGTTCGGCGGGACGCAGCCGCAGCAATTCCGCCAGACAGGCATCGACACCATTAGCTTCCAGCACGGTGAAGTGACCACTGCTGAGATCAAGACTGGCGATACCGAACTGGTCCGCACTTCGCTGCACGGCGACCAGCAAATTGTCGCGCCGGTCGTCGAGCAACGCTTCGTCGGTGGCGGTGCCGGGCGTAAGTACGCGTACCACTTTTCGCTCAACAGGCCCTTTGCTGGTAGCCGGGTCGCCGATTTGTTCGCAAATGGCAACCGATTGGCCGCCGCTAAGCAGTTTGGCCAAATAATTTTCGGCGGCGTGATACGGTATGCCGGCCATGGGAATTGGCTGACCTTGCGCTTTACCGCGCGCCGTCAGCGTAATATCCAGCAGCTCAGCAGCGCGCCTGGCATCGTCAAAAAACAATTCGTAGAAGTCGCCCATGCGATAAAACAGAAGTTCTTCAGTATGTTGAGCTTTGATTTTCAGGTACTGCTGCATCATTGGCGTGTGCTGGGTGCTGCTGTTGGCCACTTAACTTATTGCTCCGAAGTAATGAAGAACGCGCATTCTACGGTATGTCGCCCTGCTGTAGTGATAGTGGAGTGACGCAAATGCGGCGCAATGTTGCGGCTTCAACAAAATTGCAAACAGGGCTGGACAGGTTTTTAGAATACTGATTAAATATACAGTTATTGGCGCTTGTGGAATTTGCCCAAGCAGCCAGCAACAACATCGCCCGCAGGCCTGGATGGCCATTCGACAAACCATTGGAGAGCAGTATGAATACAGACAAGCAAAAAGCACTAGACGCAGCCCTGGCGCAAATTGAACGCCAGTTCGGTAAAGGCACGGTCATGAAAATGGGCGACGAAGTCCGCGTCGCTATGCCGGCGATCTCGACCGGCTCGCTGGGGCTGGATGTGGCGCTGGGCATTGGCGGTTTACCCAAAGGGCGTATCTGTGAAATTTACGGGCCGGAGTCATCCGGTAAAACCACGCTAACATTACAAGTGATTGCCGAGTGCCAGAAAGCCGGAGGTACGGCGGCGTTTATTGACGCAGAACATGCGCTGGACCCAATCTACGCCGAAAAGCTCGGCGTCAATATCGATGACCTGATCGTCTCTCAGCCGGATACCGGCGAGCAGGCACTGGAAGTGACCGATATGCTGGTACGCTCCGGTGCCGTTGATGTGGTGGTCATAGATTCAGTCGCCGCACTAACGCCCAAGGCGGAAATTGAAGGCGATATGGGTGATTCGCATATGGGCCTGCAGGCGCGTTTGTTAAGTCAGGCGATGCGTAAAATCACCGGTAATATCAAACAGGCAAATTGCCTGGTGATTTTCATTAATCAAATTCGCATGAAAATAGGCGTAATGTTTGGTTCGCCGGAAACAACCACCGGCGGTAATGCGCTCAAATTCTATTCTTCGGTGCGGCTGGATATCCGCCGTATCGGTGCCGTGAAAGATGGCGATGAAGTCATCGGTAATGAGACGCGGGTGAAGGTGGTTAAGAACAAGGTCGCTCCGCCGTTTAAACAAGCCGAGTTTCAAATTCTTTACGGTCAAGGAATCAATCGCCTGGGCGAAGTTGTTGATCTAGGTGTTAAACAAGGGTTGATTGATAAATCCGGCGCCTGGTATGCCTACAAAAGCGATAAGATTGGTCAGGGCAAGGCCAACGCGGCCAAGTTTCTTGAGGAAAATCAGGCGGTTGCTGAGGAAATCGAAGCTCAGTTGCGCAGCCAGCTGCTGGGTACTGTGAAGCCGGAAGGCGATCAGGAGAGCGCCGAGATCGTCAACCTGGAAGCCGTTGAAAAATAATCTGACTGCTAAACAAGAGCTACGGTGCGCCGCCATGGGTTTTCTGGCGCGCCGTGAACATTCCCGACTGGAGCTTGCTCAAAAGCTGCAGCGTCGCGAACATCCGCGACACATTATCGATAAAGTGATAGATGAGCTACGCGATGATGGGCTGCAAAGCGACAGTCGCTTTGCCGAAAGCTATCTGAGAAGTCGCGTTGCCAAAGGCGATGGGCCGATAAAAATTCGCGCCGCGCTGCAGCAGCGTGGCGTTGCGGAGAACATGCTCGACGCGTGTTTGGCCGACGCAGCCATTAACTGGGACCAGCAGCTACTTGCAGCCTGGAAGAAAAAATACCATAGCGAAGTCGCTGATGATGCGCGTGGCAAGGCCAGACAACTGCGTTTCCTGCAGTCGCGCGGGTTTCCAGCCGATCTGATTTTTCAGCTATTTAAATAACAAAACCGCTGCGTCAGCGCTTTATAATCCGCGTCCTCGTGTCAGGACAATTGAGCTACATGAAAAAACGGATTACGCGCCGTGCAGCCGGTGAAGCTGGCAATTTCGCTGCATCGTTGCCCACTATTTTAAAAAACGTCTACGCCGCACGCGGCGTTACCACCGAGACTGAGCTGGATAGTTCGCTGCAGCATCTGCTGCCGCCCAACACTTTATTGGGCATAGACACTGCTGTCGGCTGTCTGCTGGCGGCCCTGCATGCCAATAAGCGCATTCTTATCGTCGGTGACTTTGATGCCGACGGTGCAACCAGCTGTGCGGTCGGCGTACGTGGCCTGCGTCAGCTCGGTTTCAAGCACATCGATTTTCTGGTGCCCAACCGTTTCGACTACGGCTATGGCTTGACGCCGGAAATCGTCGACGTCGCGGCACTGTCAAAGCCGGATCTCATTGTCACAGTCGACAACGGCATTGCCGCCTGCGATGGGGTTGCACATGCTAAGGAACTCGGTATTGATGTTGTCGTCACCGACCACCATCTACCCGGTGATGAAACACCGGCCGCATTAGCTATCGTCAACCCGAACCAGCATGGCTGTAATTTTGCCAGTAAGGCATTGGCCGGTGTTGGTGTTATGTTTTATTTGTTGCTGGCACTGCGGCGCAGCTTGCAGGCCGAAGGGTGGTTCGAGTCGCAGCATATGGCGGTCCCTAATTTGGCCGTTTTACTTGATTTGGTCGCGCTCGGTACGGTTGCCGACGTTGTGCCGCTGGATCGCAATAATCGTATTTTGGTGGAACAGGGCTTACGTCGTATTCGCAGTGGCAAGGCCGTGCCGGGAATATTGGCGTTGCTGCAAGTTGCTGGCCGCGACCCAAAATTTCTGGTCGCCTCGGATCTTGGTTTCGTTGTTGGGCCACGCCTGAATGCAGCGGGTCGCTTGCAGGATATGTCGTTGGGAATTCGCTGCCTGCTCACTGACGATGCGCACGAGGCACGTCGGCTGGCGGCAGAGCTGCAGCAGCTTAACCAGGACCGGCGCAGCATCGAGACATGTATGCAAGTTGAAGCCGAGCAGATGCTCGCTGAAATGCAGCAGCAGGATTCTGCAAAACTGCCATTCGGCCTGTGTTTGTTTGATGAAAATTGGCATCAGGGAGTTATTGGCATACTGGCGTCGCGCGTTAAAGAGATGCACCATCGGCCCGTCATCGCCTTCGCTGCTGCGTCGGATACGGAGCTAAAAGGCAGTGCGCGCTCGATTCAAGGCCTGCATATTCGCGACGCGCTGGACAACGTCTCTAAACAGCAGCCACAGCTTATTGGCAAATTTGGTGGCCACGCGATGGCGGCTGGCCTGACTATCAAGCGCGAACATTTTGCAGACTTTAGCGCTGCGTTTGATGCTGAGCTAAGGAGCAGGCTGCAGCCGGAGCAGCTTAAAGCCGAACTGCAAAGTGATGGTGAACTGCAAACCGACGAGTTTTCGTTGCAGCTGGCGAAAACACTGCGTTACGCGGGTCCGTGGGGCCAGGGTTATCCTGAGCCGCTATTCGATGGTGAGTTTTACTTGCTAAAACAGCGCATTGTTGGCGAACGTCACTTGAAAATAGTTGTGGCGCTTGACCCTCGTGGTGATACAGTTTTCGACGCCATTGCGTTTAATGTAGACCTGGAACAGTGGCCAGACAGCACAATTGAGCGCGTGAAATTAGCCTATCGACTGGATGTGAATCGCTATCGTGATCAGGAGAGTTTGCAGTTAATGGTGGAGTATTTAGAGCCGGCGTAAGATTTGCCACACGCGCGCGCCGGTGCATCGGTTGATTATTGGGCGCACTCTACATAACCCACAGCCCATGCGTTACAATCGCGTACTTTTGCCGGACCTGTTCACCCATGCAAGAACTCAACCCCGTGTACCAATCCATCAAAGACATGTCCGACCGCTCCGAGCAGCTCAGGGGGTATCTTTGACTACGATCAGAAGAAAGAGCGCCTGGCCGAGGTTGAGTTAGAACTGAGTGAGCCTGCGGTGTGGGACGACCCGGCCAAAGCTCAGGAGCTGGGTCGCGAACAGTCTGCTCTGGAACTGGTAGTGACGACGTTGGATGCTCTGCAAAATGGCCTTAGCGACAATAAAGAACTGCTTGATCTAGCTGCCGAGGAAGATGACGACGAGGCGATCGCGGCACTGCAACAAGAGCTTGATGACTTGCAAAGCCAGCTGGAAACATTGGAGTTTCGCCGCATGTTTGCCGGCGAGATGGACGCCAACAACGCCTTCCTCGATATTCAAAGTGGCTCCGGCGGCACCGAAGCGCAGGACTGGGCCGATATGTTACTGCGCATGTATTTGCGCTGGGGTGAGCGGCGTGGTTTTAAAACCGAACTGCTGGAAGTGTCGCCAGGTGACGTGGCAGGTATTAAAGGCGCAACTATAAAGTTCGAAGGTGATTATGCCTTTGGTTGGCTGCGCACCGAAACAGGGGTGCACCGGCTGGTGCGTAAGTCGCCGTTCGACTCGGGCAGTCGCCGCCACACTTCCTTTGCTTCTGTATTCGTCTCTCCTGAAGTCGATGACAATATTGATATCGAAATCAACCCGTCAGATCTGCGTATCGATACCTATCGTGCCAGCGGTGCCGGTGGTCAGCATGTAAACAAAACCGATTCCGCCGTGCGTATCACCCACGAACCCAGCGGTGTTGTGGTGCAGTGCCAGAATCAGCGCTCGCAGCATCAGAATAAAGACAACGCCATGAAACAGCTGCGCGCCAAGCTGTACGAAATAGAACTACAGGTTCGCAGCGCCGACCAGCAAGCGCTGGAAGACAACAAAGCCGATATAGGCTGGGGCAGCCAGATTCGCTCGTATGTGCTCGACTCCTCACGCATTAAGGATTTGCGCACCAATGTTGAAACCTCCAACTGCAACGTCGTGCTGGACGGCGATATCGATATGTTTATTGAAGCCAGTTTAAAAGCGGGCATATGACAGGAGTCTGGGCGAACGGCTATATAGTTAGGCGTGTAGACCGGCCTGAACAGAGTGAAAATTTCCGAGACACGCCGTGACAAACCGGCAGGAAAGCCGGTTTGCACAGCCGCAGGCTGCCCACAGGGCGAGCCACACGGACGTGGCGAGTGAATCCGTCCCTGGAGGCTCTATCCCTAGCATGCCTGCCAGGGAAGGTCCCGCAAATTCTCACTCTAGTCACGCCTCCGTGGCTTCGATAGGCCTTAATTATCGCCCGAAGTACGCAAATAATATTTGACGAGAGAGTCTCTATGACCGAGCACACACAACAAGCAGACGAGCACAAATTAATAGCCGAACGGCGGCAAAAACTCGACGCGCTGCGCGAGCAGGGAAATCCTTTCCCCAATGATTTTCGTCGCGATGCACTGGCGCAGGATTTGCAAACTGCCCATTTGGAAAAAACCAAACCCGAATTGGAGCAGCTTAACGAAATTGTTAGCGTCGCCGGGCGCGTCATGCGCAATCGTGGTGCTTTCCTGGTGTTGCAAGACAGCAGCGGTCAAATTCAGCTGTATGTTAATCGTAACGCCCTTCCGGAAGCCGTACTGGCAAACATAAAAAGCTGGGACCTGGGAGACATCGTTGGTGCCCGCGGGCCAGTACATAAATCGGGCAAGGGCGATTTATACATCGATATGCAGGAAGCCAGGTTACTGACAAAATCGCTGCGGCCTCTGCCCGACAAATTTCACGGCCTGGCCGATCGCGAGCTGCGCTACCGGCAACGCTATGTTGATTTAATTATGAACCCCGAATCGCGCCGCGTGTTCGAGTTACGCGCCAAAGCAGTAGAGGCGATTCGTCAGTTTATGTTGAGTCGGCAATTTGTTGAAGTAGAAACTCCGATGATGCAGCCGATTCCCGGCGGCGCGGCGGCGCGGCCGTTTGTTACTCATCACAATGCGCTGGACCAGCAGATGTTCCTGCGTATCGCGCCTGAGTTATATTTGAAACGTCTGGTGGTGGGTGGTTTGGAGCGGGTGTTTGAGATCAATCGCAATTTTCGCAACGAAGGTTTGTCTACCCGCCACAATCCTGAGTTCACCATGCTGGAGTTTTACCAGGCCTACGCTGACTACCAGGACTTGATGAATCTGACAGAGGAAATGCTGCGCTCAGTAGCACAGCAGGTTTTGGGCGATGCCACGGTAAACCACCAGGGCGTCGATTATGATTTGACCAAGCCCTTCACGCGCATGAGCGTGAAGGAGTCTTTACTTCACTACAACGATAGTTTTACCGAGGCGCAGCTTGATGACCGCGAGCAAGCCGCTGCGTTGGCCAAAACGCTGGATATACCCGTTAAAGATTCCTATGGCCTGGGTAAAATTCAGATTGAGCTATTTGAAAAAACCGTCGAGCACCGCCTTGAGCAACCAACCTTTATCACCGGTTACCCGGCGGAAGTTTCTCCGTTAGCGCGGCGTAGCGATGCCGACCCGTTTATTACCGACCGTTTCGAATTTTTTATCAGCGGGCGTGAAATAGCTAACGGTTTCTCTGAGTTGAACGATGCAGAGGACCAGGCCGAACGGTTTAAGCAGCAAGTGAATGAAAAAGAGGCCGGCGATGATGAGGCAATGCATTACGATGCCGACTATGTGATGGCATTAGAATATGGCATGCCACCGACGGCGGGAGAGGGCATTGGTATTGATCGTTTAGTGATGTTTTTGACCGACACCACCAGCATACGCGACGTACTGTTGTTTCCGCATCTGCGCTCTCAACAAACATAAATTGTGCCCCTACTGTCGCTGTTTGCTGCGTGCCAGCGGCGCAGAATTTCTGTGCTGAGGGCTCTCGGCAAGCGGCTAAAAAAACAGCAAGCAGCCATCGAAATGACGTTATATTGACGCTGACGTTTTCATTAGGAGGGTTTACGTGTATCCTAATAAAGTGTGAATAATACCGAATTCTACTGACAGGAAAACCAAGCCGTGCGTCGCCAGCTTTTCATCAGTATCTTAATAACTCTTGCGCTTCCTGCATGCGATTTGATCTATCCGCGAGCAGCAGTGCTCGCGCCGGAAGTCGAGACGTCACCGAGGCGGCCTGAGACAGCTGAAATAAATCCGCAGGTAAAACGACCGATGCAACCGCGGTCCATAGTGGGAGGAGTATGTCACGACAACGCAGCAATTCGGTTGCTGGCCAGCGGTGAATATGAATCTGCCAACGGGCTGTTGCAGAAAGCAGTGAACGATGACGCATTAGCCAAAGCGCCGGCTACCGAACAATACTGTACATATCTTGGACTGAATTTACTGCATCTGCTGTCAGCGTCACCCTACTTTAACCTTGCCAACGCAGTGGAGTATCAAAATCGGTTGCAGGCTCTTATAGAAGAAGGGATCAGTGACGAGCAAGGATTATTGCTCAGTAAAGCCTTGCAAGAGGTGATGCTGCAACACACGGCGAATAGCCGGTTGCAGACCAACATAGCGCAGTTGCGCGCCGAGTTGCAACAGAAAGAAGACGCGATTCAACGCTTGAAAGAACTCACAATGGAAGAGACGGGAAGCTAGCAGCTTTGCAGCCGCTATCCGTTTACGGTTGTAGGCCCTTGCTGGTTTACTACTTCCTCGTCAGTCACGATCTCGCCGTCCAACGGCTTTGGTGGTCCCATCATGTGGGCATGTGCCAGCGGTAAATCGACATAAAATGTGGTGCCCACCTCGAGTTCGCTTTGTACCCAAATGTCGCCCCCCATTAACTCACAAAATTGCTGGCTGATTGCCAGCCCCAGGCCCGTGCCGCCATACTTTTTGGTGGTCGATTGGTCTGCCTGCACAAAGCTTTCAAATACTTTCTCACACTGCGTTTTGCTCATGCCAATGCCGGTGTCGGCGATTGAGAACCGCACAAATTCGCGACCGTGTTTGTTGAGCAAGCGATTGCTGATGTTAATATGGCCGTTGGAGGTAAACTTGCAGGCGTTGCTGAGCAGGTTAAGAAACAATTGCCGAAACTTTGTCGCGTCGGCGAACAGTCGTAATTCCTCGCTAGCCAACGTGAGTTTTATCGTATTATTATTCTGTTCGGCCAGAGAGCCCATTGTTGACACCACTTCGAGCATCAATTCATTGCCGTCAAACCATTCGTTGTTGACCTGCATTTTGCCGGACTCAACTTTGGAAAGGTCGAGCACATTGTCGATTAGTGTTGAAAGGTGTCTGCCGGCGATGGATATGTTCGTGATGTCTGCGGCCAGCATTTCACCAGGCACCTTACTATTTTCGCTTATCTCTTCGCTCACCATGTCGCTGTAGCCAATAATCGCATTTAACGGGGTGCGCAATTCGTGGCTCATATTCGCTAGAAACAAACCCTTCGCGGCGTTTGCCTGATCGGCATTCTCTCTGGCGCGCTGCACCTGTTCGATCGCCTGGCTGAGGCGGCCAGACATAGCATTAAATGCAATCGCCAGTTCGCCTAACTCATCTTTACTAAACTCAGGAATACGGTAGTCGAGATCGCCCTCGGCAACATGGTTAACACCCAGCGTCAGCTGCTGTAACGAACGGTTGGTGTAGCGAATGAGAATGAAGCCCAGCGTACTGGTCAGGAAAATAGACATCAGGAATACCACAACATTTATTCTGTCAGTCAGTGCGATGTTGGTATCAATCTGAATAGCGAGCCCGTCCGCTGCTTGAATTTCTTTTAATTGCAAGGCTGTAACGCTGTCTACGGCAAGCTTATACGCATCCGTTAACTGCGCGCTGTCGGGTCCGGCGGCGATACCTTTGTTGTAGTCCTGCAAAAACTGCTTCCAAACTGTATGCAGACTAGCGAAATTTTGACTTAGCAGTGAGTAGGAAGGGATGATTTCTGCAGACACAAACTTTTCCATATCGCGGATCAGCATTGCTATTTTTTCAATACTCTGACGCAGTGCGTGAATATCCTCAGTAGCCAGTCGATCGTAGTCGTCGGTGGTTTCTTTTAACGTGGAGAAAAACAGAATTTTTTTATGATTGGTGTTCAGTTCTTGCTCTACCTGGGTAGCGCGCAGCTGGCTGAACACCGAATTCTGCAGTGCGGATAAGCCAGCGCGACGTACTTCGCTACCCCAAAAATAACTGGCGACGTTGATCGAGAAGAACAGCAGAATGGCGAAGATACACAGTGCCAGCCGTTGGCCGAGGTTCATTTACACATTCCCGCGATTAGTACCCCTTCCAGGTGATATTGCCTAATGCAGCGTTAAGCAGGCCGTTCTCTGCAAGGCGCACTGGTGAAGGCATAGTGGGCCTACGTCGAACCAGTGCAATGCAGCAGAGGGCGGCCTGCTTAGCGCCCTTCGGGTCATCCCAAAAGCGGCACAGTGCTTCGTTGTTTCCCCTCAACATAGGCCCACTATACCTTCGGGAAAACGCCTCACACTGTACCGCTT
>JBBKXJ010000044.1:0-7036 GCA_037969395.1 Pseudomonadales bacterium | reverse complement strand
TGGCGAACCGCCCACCCCTCCATTCGTCCCCGCACTCTGTAATGCGTTGTTCGAAGCTACCGGGCAACGGCTGCGAACGCTGCCGGTGCCGCTCAAACTATCCATTGCCTGATGCGAGTCAGCTAGCGGCGGGCAAAGTTTTCGTGGCAGTAACATGATACGCGCGTGCAGCGAATCTTGCAGCGGCCACTCGGAACGCCTTATCGACTGACCCCGCTACTCCCGGACCGGTCCAGCAGCTGCCACGCGGTCGAGTCGTCCGCTCGATACCGGAGAAGCTCTCCGATTTTTGATGCTCTCCCCCGTCTATTCCAGCCATTTGAGTTTGGCGATCGGGTAGCCCAGGTAGAATTTAGGGCGTTCCAGAACTACGCGGGTAACGACTTTCTGTATCTTTAAGCTCTCGTTCGAACTCAGCTCATCGCACAGGCGGTTCAACTCGGCGATGTTAGGACAACAGGTAAAGGAGATGTAATCTATCTCCCCGCTCATGCGCAGGCAGTCCATAAACTCGGGCAATACTTCGATGACCGCCTCGAACTTGCGTCTGGTACTGACGCTGTTATCGCTAAGGGTGAATTCCACGTATGCGATAACATGCTCACAAATTCGGTCCAGATCGACTTCAGCACAGCGGCTTATAATATAGCCCGCATCCTTGAGCATACGCGTGCGCTGCGAGCAGGCAGCAGGGGAAAGACCAACCGCTGCGGCAAGCCTGGTATTGGTTATATCCGACTCGACGTGGATGGCGGCTAGAATCTTGCGATTCATCGCATCGAGCTTAATCGGCTTTGTTTTGCTCATTTCAAAAGAATATTTTGCTCGTTCGGTCAAATCCAAAATAGTCTAAAGTAATTGACCTTCAATTCAATACCTTCTTTTTCCGTTTTACAGGCACAATCAGTGGCGGATTCGCGCAAGGCATAAATGCAGGCCGGCTACTCGAGGCCGCTGCATGATGGCTTGCTATTGACTCGCACAACAAAAGGAAAAGGCAATGGCAATAACGCGATTCGGAACCGTTAGTGCAGCAACAGCCAGTGTGCTGTTGTGCGCCGGCCTGGTCGATCAGGCGTCGGCGCAACAAACGTCGTCTACCAATCAGTTGATGCTGGAAGAGGTGGTCGTTACCTCACGCAAACGCGAGGAGAACCTGCAGGAGATTCCCGACTCCGTCACGGTGTTGGGCGCCGACACCATTGAGCGCGCCGGCATGCAAACAATCACCGACTTCGCTGCCATGACGCCAAACCTGTCCGCGTTTGGCAACTTCCGCCCAAATCTGACAAATATTACCATTCGCGGTATTACGTCGACCCAATTGGGCGAGCCACCGGTGGCCTTCGTCGTTGACGGCATCACGGTGCCCAATATCGAGTTTATCAATCAGGGCCTGCACGACATTCAAAGTATTGAAGTCATTCGCGGGCCGCAGGGCGCGCTGTATGGCAAGAATGCCGTTGGCGGCGCAATCAATATTACGACCAAACAGCCGGTAGAGGAATTTGAAGGCTCGGTTCGGGTTTCCTACGGTGAGGGGGACGACCTCGGCTTGAGCGGCACAATCGGAGGAAACGTTGCCGATGAGCGCGTGACCTATCGACTTTCCGCCTTTTATCGCGATGCAGACGGGTTAATCGACGATGACTTTCTCGGCGAGGCCACCGATTTTATTGAAGAGAAAGGTGCTCAAGGGCTGTTGGGCTTCAAGATCAGCGATCGAACCTATGTTGATTTGCGCTTTCGCTATTCCGACGGTGACTACGGCGTAGGCTGGTACGATTTAGTCAGCGCAGACGATATTGAGACCGATACCGAGCGGCGCGCGCACAATGTGTTCCCGATAGACGAGAACAAGTTGCAGAATGTGTCGTTGAAACTCGAGCATGAAGCCGACGGCGGCACTTTTCAGTTCGTGGCGGGTTACAACAAATCCGAGGATGAGAACTTTCTGGATGGCGACTTCACCGCGTTGCCGCCGGATTTCGACAACGGCTTTTTCCCGGCGGCTCAATTCAGTTTGGTCGAAGACAGCGCCGTGACCGTTGAAACCCGCTTTACATCGCCGAGCGATGCCAACCTGCGCTGGCAGGTGGGTGCCTTCTATCAGGATCGCGACCGCGACAACGACTTTGATTTTATCGACGACCCGGTGGGCAATGTGCGGCGTGATCGTAGCTCGTTTGCCAACGAACTTGTGTTCGATATTGTTCGTGATCGCCAAACAAGCGAAGCTACAGCACTGTTCGGCCAGCTCAACTACGACGCCACCGATGCGTTGGAACTGACCTTCGCCTTGCGCTACGACGAAGAAGACCGCGAAGGCCTGGACCCGCGCGATCCTGACTCGAAAGCGGAAGATAGCTTCGACGAACTACAGCCAAAAGGCTCGTTGGCCTACCAGTTTTCCGAGCATCTGCTCGCCTACGCAACCCTCGCACGCGGTTTTCGCTCCGGCGGCTTCAATGAAGTCGGCCCTGGCGTTACCCGCACGTTTGATTCCGAAATTTCCGACACGCTGGAAGTCGGCTTTAAATCAACCTTACTCGAAGGCTTGTTAACCTTCAACGTCGCCGCGTTTGCCAGCAAACTCGACAACGCACAGTTTTCCCGCTTCAATCCAGAGACCTTTGGCCTCGAGCAACTGGCGATTTCTGAAGTCGAAAATAACGGCCTTGAACTCGAAGGGCGCTGGCTGCCAATCGAATCCCTGGATGTACAATTCGGATTTGCGTTGCTGGACAACGAGATTACCGACTTTAATCCCGACGATTTCATCCTGCCGCCGGAAGGACTTGAGGGCAACACCATTCCCAGAGTCGCCGACTGGAGCGCCAATCTGGCTATCACCCATTTTTACGCGCTGTCCGATGGCATAGACTTGAGTACGCGCATCGCGGCGAACTGGCTTGGTGAGCGCTATTTCGATATCGAGAATACCTTCAAGGATGACGGCGCGACGCTGGTCGACGTGTCGATAGCGTTGGAGACGGAGGATTGGACGGTCGCGCTGAGGGCGAACAATTTATTCGATGAGCTGGAGCCGGAAGATATGATAGTGGGCCCGGCTGGCCCAGGCCGCTTTCGTAACAAGCCACGCCAAATTCTTGCCGAACTGACCTACCGCTTCTAAACAGCTTGTTCGAGTAAACAGGTATTGCCGTGAGCACTGAGTCCACCGAATTCGCCACCGAGCCAGTGCCAGATAGCCACACTGTGGGCTGGTTCCGCGTGGCGTTGGTTGCGGCGATGGTGGCTTTTTCCCTGCCTACGTTTCTGACCGGATTGGAAATATCGTTGGTAACTTCGGCACAGCGTACCGCGCAGGCGCTATTGGCGGGCGCCGCTATCTTGACCGTTATTGGCTGTCTTACCGCGTCGATAGGCACACGAACTCGACTTAGCTCCTACATGTTGAATCGTATTGCCTTCGGCAGCCAGGGCGCAGCGCTGGTGAATCTGGCTTTTGCTTTATCCCTGCTCGGCTGGTTTGGCGTAAATATTGACTTATTCAGCGGCGCGGCCCAACGCCTGGCGGCAGACTTGTTTGGCTACACGCTGGCCGCCTGGCCTATCGAATTGTTTGCCGGCGTGGTAATGACCATAACCACCGTTTTTGGTTTTCGCGCGATCAATATGCTTTCCATGCTACTCGTGCCTGTTCTGTTTGCGGTCACCGGTTTATTGATTGCCGGCTCGCTTGAGGTTCGACCACTAACGGAGATACTCAGCGTACACACGGACAGCGAACTTGCCTTTGGCGATGCGGTGTCGTCCGTGGTCGGCGCGGTGATTATCGGCGCCGTGATTCTGCCGGACATCACGCGTTTTATTCGACACTGGCACGGCGCCATATACGTGGTGGTTATCGCCTATTTGATCATCAACTTTATCGTCACCAGCGCCGGCGGGCTGGCTGCAGCTGCATTAAACGATGAGGACCTGCTCAATATCATGATCACGATCGGGCTCGGCTGGGCAGCTTTTGCCATCATTATCGGTGGTAGCTGGGTACTGAATTCGCTCAATCTATACAGCACTATGCTAAGCGTGGAATCAACCGCGCCGGGACTTAATAACAAAGTGGTGGTGGCGGTGCTTGGTGGTCTGGGAACACTGGCCGCCTTCCTGAATATTCTCGACCACTTTCTGAGCTTTCTGTTTTATCTGGCGATTGTGTTCATACCTGTTGCCGGCGTTATTGCGGTGGATTACCTCTTTTTACGGCGCAGCGCCTACCACGACGAGCGCCTTAACCTGCAAAAAAAAATAAGGCCAAAGGCGATTATCGCCTGGGCGCTGGGCGCATGCATTGCATTGCTGGGTTCGGCAGGCTGGGTTGAAATCAGCGGTGTTGCAGCAATTGATGCCATGCTGGTTGCGGCGCTTGCCTATTATCTCCTTGCCAGATTTGGTGCTGAACATTCCTCCCCAATGGCCGCGAAGGAAAACAGATGAGAATTGGAATCGATGTAGGCGGTACTCACACCGACGCCGTTTTGTTGGACTGTGACACGGTTATAGCGTCGACCAAGGCGCTAACCTCCGCCGATGTTAGCAGCGGCATACTCGATGCCCTCGAACATATATTGACTGACAGCGGAGTGGGCGAAGACGCGATAGACGCGGTCATGCTCGGCACCACGCAGTTTACCAACGCCGTGGTTGAGCGGCGTGAGCTGGCCGAAGTCGCTGCTATTCGCATAGGACTGCCCTCCGGCGACGGACTGCCGCCCAAGGTCGGCTGGCCGAAGGATATTTCCGCCTGTCTTGGCGACCATGTATACATGATTGATGGCGGTACGCTGTACGACGGTCGACCGCTGGCGCAGCTCAACCAGCGTGAAGTCGACGCGGTTGTCAACGATATTAAGGCCAAAGGCGTTGGTGCCGTCGCTATCTCTGCTGCATTCTCGCCAATGAATCCGCAACCGGAATTGGAGCTGGCAAAACAGCTCAACGCTGCTATTCCGGATGTGCGCGTCACATTATCACATATGATCGGCCGCCTCGGTTTGCTGGAGCGCGAGAATGCCGCGTTGTTAAACGCGGCGCTGTTGAGATTTTCCGAACGTGTTGTTGATTCTTTCGGCGAGGCGCTGCGGCGCAGGGGGTTGCGCTGCCGGTTCTTCGTCAGCCAGAACGACGGCACATTAATGGACGCAGCATTCGTGCGGCAGTTTCCTGCGTTGACTTTTGCATCGGGTCCGACCAACTCGCTGCGCGGCGCCAGCAAGCTGACCGGGCTGGACAACGCCATCGTCGTCGATATCGGCGGCACCACCTCTGACATCGGCATTCTGCAGGACGGCTTTCCGCGCGAGTCCAATGTGATTATCGAGGTCGGCGGCATACGCACGAATTTCAGAATGCCCGATATTCTTGCTGTGGGACTAGGCGGCGGTAGTCTGGTTACCAACAGCGGCGAGGTTATCGGGCCACAATCGGTGGGCCATAGACTAGTCACCGAGGGCCTGCTATTCGGTGGGTCAACGCTGACCGCAACCGATCTGATCGTCGCGGCGGGCAAGGCGGATATCGGTGATAGTCGGCGCTTGAACCAGCTGGACGCGACTACCGTGAGTACCGGCCTGCAAACGATTCAACGTATGCTGAATCAGAATATCGAGCGGATGAAGCCCAGCAGCAAACCACTGCCAGTCGTACTGGTCGGCGGCGGGGCCTTACTCGTCACTGAAAAGCTGGCTGCCGCGTCTGAGATGCTTTGTCCTGAACACGCCGGTGTGGCCAATGCGATTGGCGCCGCCATTGCCCAAATTGGAGGCGAAGTTGAACGCCTGGTTTCATATGCCAAAACGCCGCGCGAACAAGTTATCCGCCAGGTCACACAGGAAGCTACGGCAATTGCGCTGGCTGCCGGGGCAGACCAGAAAACCATTCGGGTAGCGGATATCGAGGAAACGACCATCTCTTATATGGCGGAAGGATCGACCAAACTTCGGGTCAAAATGGTCGGAGATATCGCCGACCTGCCCGCATCTCCCACACCAACGGCAAACGGTGGCCCAAAATGAAACTCGGCAGTGATTCCCTGGCTGACTTGTCTGCCGGCGCAGTCTTTTTGGCCACCGGCGGCGGCGGTGACCCCCACGTTGCCTACCTTATCGCCTGTCAGGCGCTGGACAGATTCGGCCCGGTAGAATTACTCGATCCCGACGACCTGGACGACGAGGCCTTTGTGGTCGCGCTAGGTGGTGTCGGCGCGCCTACCGTGAGCCTGGAGTTGCTGCCATCATTGCACGATGCCCCGAATACGCTGGCTGCATTCGAGGCAGAAGTCGGCCGCAAAGTCGATGCTATCGTATCGTTTGAAATCGGCGGCGGCAATTCGCTGCTACCGATTGTCGCCGCTGCCGGCAGGGGCATTCCGGTGGTCAATGGTGACGGCATGGGGCGGGCGCTGCCCGAGGCGCAAATGATGACCTTCCCCATCGCTGGTGTGCTGCCAACGCCCGCTGTAGCAACCGACTACCAGGGCAATGCCACTGTATTTAATACGACGGATATCCTCGAGTTCGAGCGTGAAATCCGTCAACTGGCGCTCAGCTCGGGCGGTATGATTACCTCGGCCGAACACCCGATGACCGGCCGGCAATTAAAAGATTCTATTGTGCCACGCACCATCAGCTTTTCGATTGAGATAGGACGCATGCTGCGCCATTACCGAGGCAATGCGCAACGTATATTCGAGCCGTTATCCGCCGCCTTCGCCACATCAATTTACGGCGAACTCTCACATCTATACAGCGGCAAGGTAGTGGACAACTGCAGCAATATCGTCGGTGGTTTCGATATCGGTGAGGCGACCATCGAGTCCTTCGATCGACGCTTGCCACCGCTCAAAATAAACATCAAAAACGAATATCTGGTCGCTCGCGTAGGCGAACGTGTTATCGCGTCGGTGCCGGACCTGATTACCATACTGGATTATGAAACGTCGACGCCTATCAACGCCGAAAGATTGCGCTATGGGCAACGGGTTACCGTTTATGGTGTCGGATGCCCACCCTAC
>JBBKXJ010000043.1:0-12354 GCA_037969395.1 Pseudomonadales bacterium | reverse complement strand
ATAATCACGCAGTAGTTAGAAAACGGAAGTTGGACAATAGAGGTAGGGAGAACGGATATGACACAAGGACTTTCCAGTAAAGTACTGCGGCAAGAGAATCTGGCCTATATAGGCACAGGGGCACGCAGCCAGGAGAATCGTAGTCTGGGATTCGTTCCAGCCTTTCATGACAGCATATCCCATAAGACAGCGATCGCCAGATTCTCAAACGGGAAGCCGGCGCCTCTGCATATATTGGATGGCCTGCCAAAAGATTGGATCGTTCAACAGGATCGCTCTGGAAAAGTGACTGCAGTTAAAGCCAGTATCGTCTCTGGTTTCGCTCGCGCCGGCGTATTCTATACGCGCGAACAGGCGGCTGGTCTGGCCAGCACTTGTTCATCAGGCACCTAGCCGCCGCGCTACCCCAACACTCGGGTAATAAATCACACTTTCCCGGTTAAGTCGTTCCTAATATCCGCCGCGGAAATGCGAAATACTGGCCTTGTCGAACGCTTCAATACCGCGCATGAGATTCTCAGGCGCATCATGGCAGTACTGATGCATGCTGCTCATAAGCACAACCACTAGCAGGGAATGAGGGGATTGCAAAATGGATGATATCGTCGCCGACCGTAACGAATCAGAATCGCCAGCAGGCGAGCAACCTGAATCTTGCACCAACGCGGGGGATTCGTCAGCCAGGCGGCGCAACACGCTGTCAACCAGGTTTGCCGGGCAGTCGCCGGCTATCATGCCCCCCAGCAGCGGTGGCAACAACGGCAGTAGTTCTGGTAGCCGCGCCAAATTCCCTATTCGCGATGAGGCAACCAGTCAACATCTGGCCGGCACGGTGGAGTTGACGGTAATTGCCGATCTTAAGCCCGGCCTGATTAATATTCGCGACACCATGACGCATGCCACGCGGCTCAGATTGCTACTGCGAACCTTGAGTGGGCTGCGTAAAGAGCGCACTGAGCGGGATGAAGACAGCATCTTTCCAGGACCTATCGAACACCTGGAGACCATCCATCACGTTAGCTGGACCATCTTCGACAACGATCGCAAGATGTTAATGTCGGTGGTGTTTGATCAGGCGCTGGAGCCGTATATCCGCAAGCTTGTTGGCGATGGCGGGCCAGTGCTGAATGCGATTTTGTGTCATTGCACGGGCTACGACGGTGATCAGGGCTATGCGGCCTTTACCGATTTTGTTCGCCGCCACCAAGTGGCGGTCGAAACCCTGGCGGCATCGGTTACGGGTCTAACGGTGAATGACAATCGCTTCCTCAAACAACTGGAACAGCAACAACGCGCTGAAGTTTGTCCTGTTGCCCGTGATTTGGCTGCGGCAAAGCTGCATATTAAAGCGCCGCATGATACGGCTCCGGAGCTGAGTCAGGAAATTAAGTCACGCAGTGCAAAACAAGCAATGCAAACGATTTCATTTATGTACCGGCTGGATGGCTATTTTCCAGAGCCAACGCTACCTCCGGTATGCGATTGCGCTGCCGCTGAGGCGGCGGAACTCGCTACAACGGCGCAGGAAGCTAAACGCGACCGCGCCTGTTTTCACGATTTAGTGAGGACCATGCTGCCCGGTTTCGATACCGGCTGGGTTCGTGGCGAGCAGCGCTTACTAGACCGCTACGAAAGTGAGCTAGTCTGGTACGAGGAGATAGTCTGCGCAGAAAGTAAAACATGCCCGGCGGCAAGCAGCTTACCCGATGCCCAATCCATGGGCGCGCCGCATGAAGAAATTCAGGGCAACATTCTTACCGATTACAAGAACATAACTCACGGTTGTTTGTTGTTGCTGCGCTTGGGATCGCCTGCGTCTGCTCGCACCATTTTGCAAGGTTTGCAGCCGCAGGTAACGAAGGGCGCGACCACCCATGCCAGTGCCACCTTAAACGTTGCTTTGACCTACAACGGCCTAAAAGCTCTCGGTCTTGGTGACGACGAGCTGGTCAAGTTTCCTAAAGAGTTTCGTGAGGGAATGCAGGCACGGGCCAGCCTGCTGGGCGATATCGGTGCTAACCATCCATCAAAATGGAAATTACCGCGGGCCAATTGGCCGCTGGATGCTGCGGCGGGCGGCACCGTACCCCTGTCATCGGTAGACCTGGTCATCCAATTGCAAAAAGCTAACGTCAAGCAAGACGCTGACAAGTGGAGCTGGAGTGCAGAACATCCCCTGTATCAAAAGGTCGCAGAACTGGCACAACAGGTTGAGTCAGCGGGCGGTCAATTGCTCGCGGTAGAACCGCTGCGGCGCAAACTGCTCGACGGCAACGTACACGAGCATTTCGGTTTTCGTGACGGTCTGAGCCAGCCCAAACCGGATGCTGGCCATGACGATGTGGATCGCGTTGCCCTTGGAGAGGTTCTGCTCGGCCACGCGAATGACCATAACGACCTCATTGAGGATACTCAGGATCCCATTCTGCACAATAGTAGCTTTCTGGTGGTGCGCAAACTTTCGCAGGACGTAGCAGAGTTTGAGAAGTTTCTCGACAGTCACGGCGAGGAAATTGGTCGCGAGGAGCTGGCGGCCAAAATAGTCGGTAGAAACGTCGATGGCACGCCAATTGTCAAAGCTAAAGCACAGACCTGTGCCGACGATAATAACTTCAATTTCGCCGCTGATGATGAAGGGCTTAAATGCCCTTTTCACGCGCATATCAGGCGCACCAATCCGCGCACTGCACAGCTAAATGGCGAGCCGGTACCGCGCATTATGCGCCGCGGCTTTGCCTACGGGCCGCGTTATGAGGAAGACCCCGAAGCCGACCGTGGGCTAATGTTTATGGCCTATAACGCCAATATCGCGCAACAATTTGAAGTTATCCAGCGCTGGATAAGCGGCGGCAATAGTACCGGCGTACTGAGCGCGCACAGCGACCCCTTATTAGGCGTTGCCGGTCCAGGGCATGAACGGGCGATGAGTTTCGTCCACAACAACAAGGTGCTGCGCTATAACCTTGGCGAAAAACCGTTCGTTAAGCTTGAGTGGGGTATGTATATGTTCGTTCCTTCCATCGGCGCGCTGCAAAAGTTATGTGAGAATGACGTCAGCGCCAAACCTTATCCTCAAGCCAATTTGCAGCGCGGTGAGGAACTGATCAATAAGTTCCTATTACTTGATTCAATAGAATCACCTGCCGACGGTAAGCTTCGCTGGAAAAAATTACTCGAAGACCGCAGCGCCCGTCGTTATGCAGAAGATGTCTGGGCAGTGATTCGCGCGCAGGGGGGCGCATTGCGCACCCCCTACGGTGTGTTGGTAGCTGATGAGACATTAGTCATGCAGGCTATGCGTGATCAAGGCGAGGTCTATTCAGTGCGCGCGTTCGCCCCTCGCATGGAACAATCGACCGGCTTACTCTATCTTGGTATAGATGCTAAACCGCAGTCGATAGAGAGAGATTCTCAAACAGAGCAGCAAACAAGCAAGCAATGCCCTTACCATCAAACTGAAGATTATGTCAGCGCGATGCAACCAGTAGCGCCGAACCATGAATCTCGGTATCAGCACGAATCAAAGTCGATTAACCCCTGGATTGCTGAGTTCTGCCCGCAGAGGGCATTTGCAGATGCTAGCGAGCAAACGGAAGCATGGCTTGCCAAACACCTGCTGGGAGAAAGTACTCGCCAGGGTGAGATAAAGCTGAAAGAGCTTGTTAAAGATGTGCTGGGTCAGCTTGCGGCACAATGGTTTGGTTTGCCGGATGACGGCAGCGTGCAAATCGGTGGTGATTCTGGCGCCAGGCCAAATTGCCCGGAAGATTTTCAGATGGTGGCTACCTACGTGTTTTATCCTAACCCGACGCCGTTTGTCGAAGCCAGGGCGCAGGAGCGCGGCCAGGCGATGCGTGCTGAAATAAAAAAATATGTAGCCAATGCCATAGATCAGGAATCGCTCCCGGAAAACACGCTGGCAAGTAAACTGCATGACGAGGGCGTTTCGGTCGAAGACATTACTCGCAACATTGGAGGGGTTGCGGTAGGCTTTGTTTCGCCCACCACGGGCAGTCTACTGTCGGCTCTGTACACATGGATTGATAGCGAAGAATTCTGGCGTCATCAGCAAGCCTATTTGCAACCACAGCAGAAACAATCGCAGCAGCATGCAGGGCAAACAAGTGACGGCTATAGCCATGCCAGCGAAGTACTCAAGTCGCCGCTGATACGCGCCATGCAAGAGCGCCCCTCGCCATCGCTGCCACATCGAACCGCGGTTAAGGAAGTCAAACTGGGCAATGTGGTTGTTAAACCCGGTGAGCGCGTGGTGTTGGGCGTGGTGTCGGCCGCAATGCAGCAACTTGAAAAGTCGGTCGCTAATGATACTGACGCAACCCGGTTATTGTTCGGCGGCAACTATGAAGAGCGCTGTGGCAAGCATTCCAGTCAGGCTACCGCACACGCCTGCCCGGGCCAGAGCATGGCCTTCGGAGCAATGTTGGGAATTATCAGCGCGCTGTTCGAGCTTGAGGGTACATTGCGGCCCATTGGCGCGCTTAACCTGTTGCTTAATGAGTAGTTAGCCGCAGCCGCTGCGCCAGCTCTTCAGCGCGGGCGTCGTGCCAGCGCATATCCATCGCGCTAAAGGCTTGCCGCGCATGGGTCAGCAATTGCATGGCTTCGGTGTGGCGGTCCAGCGTGGCATAGACTTCCGCCTGGTGCAAATGAATCACGGCTTCCTCGTGGCGTGAACCGCGTGCCTGAGCCGATTGCAGCGCCATTTGCAAATATTGCTCGGGTGCCGGCCACTCGGTGCCAAGGCTGCGGGCAGACACTCTTGCCAATGCCCGACAGGCCATAGCCTCGCCGGCGCGATCGCGATCACCGGCACGAGCGAGGGCGCGCTGGCCATATTCGAAAGCCTCCTGGTCTTCTCCGGCGGCGGCCAGCGCGTCGGCCAGCCAGCCATAAGGAAGGGAAATAAACAGGCGTGTTTCCCGGGCGTCCAGCCACTCCGCCGCGCTGCGCAACGACTCTATGCCATCGGTTGCCCCTTCAAGCTTCCAGCGTGCGTAGCCACCCACGGCGCGCGACATGGAGAATGTATACGGTGCGGAAACACGCTCCGCTATACTCTGTGTGCGCATAGTGTCTTCGATCGCTTCCTGCCAGCGTCCCTGCCACAGCAGAAGCGTACCGCGCAACACCAGCACCGATGCTTCGATAACATGGCCCGCCCCGCCGGCTGCGTCCAGCGCCCACTGAATACACTCGTGCGCTGCGTTGAAGTTGCCGCTATCGCCGATCACAAAGCCCTTGCACGCCATCGCATACACTGACCCCACCGGGATGCCGGACTTAGACGAGTGCCGGCGGTCTTTTGCTGTCATTGCCCGGTCGAGATACTGCAGCGCCTGCGGATAATCGCCGGCGGCAGCGAAGCTCTGACCCAGCGTTTTCAGCAACTGTGCGCCGAGCCTGCTGTTGTCCAGTTTTTCGGCAATCGCCAGTGCCTGCTGGCAGTGGTGAATCGCGTCCATCTGATCGCCGAGGCCGTAATGAATATAGCCGAGCCAGTAATGGGCGTGTGCCAATCCATTTTGATCGTCGAGTGCCCGGGCGAAATCGGCGGTGCGCTGCAGTATTTGCAGTTGGTCCCGGGCCGGCGCGTAGATGCAGGCCAGCGCCCAGCGCAAGCTGACCTCAATCCACAGCCTGCGCACCTTGACAGTTTGGCTGAGCATGGCTAACGCATCCAATGCGGCTAAATACTGTGAGCGCGCGTTGCCGAGAAATGATGCCGCCATGGCTTTTTCGCCGGCGCGTTTGGCGTAGCAGAAAGCACGCGCATAGTCACCGCCGCCGGCATAGTGGTAGGCGAGTGTTTCGTATTGTTCAGGTCGGCGTGCCAATGAATAATAAGCTTTCAGGGTTTGCGCAATCTGCAGGTGTAGTTGGCGTTTGTTTGGCTGGCCTACCAGCTCGTAAATGGCGTCGCGGGTGATGCCGTGTTTGAAGCGCAGCGTGCCTTTTATCTCGCCGGCGGTCATTACGTCATTGTCAGCGAGCTGGCGGAAAATAGCGTCTTGCTGTTGATAGCCGCTAATTCGCTCAAGCAGCCAAAATGGCACCACATTGCCGATGACCGCCGCTATGCGTACCAACCTGGCCTGGTCTTCGGGTAGCTGTTGTACGCGAGTCTCAATCAAACCAAACAGCCACTTTGGAATATGATTGCTGCCGACGTTAGTGCCGCCTTCGAGCGCCTGTTTGGCTGACGAATCGCACAGCTCCTCAATGAACAGTGCATTGCCGCCCGATTGCTGCTGTATTCTGGCGATGCCTGCGTCCAGGCTGTGTGGCAGCAGAGCGCGAATTTTGCGCGCTGATTCAAGCTCGTTGAACGGTTCCAGCTGCACAACCTTTGCTGCTGCCATCGCAGGCACACGGGTTTCCAGCTCGCGTGAAGCGGGGACAAGCAAAATCGGTGAGCCGGGCAAGGCTCGAATAATGCTGCCAATTACCTGGCGCGAGGCTTCATCCGCCCACTGCCAGTCGTCGATGATTAGCACCAGCGGCCGTTGTTGCGCCAGCGTCGCGAACAGCGCAATCAAGGCACCTGCCATGTCGGGTTCGGCCAGCCTTGCCGGCGCATCGTCGGTTGCGGAATGCAGCGATAGCATGCGCAGTAAGGTGTCTTGATGTGCGACCAACTGTTCATCCAATGCGGCGAGCCGAGCTAGCAGTAATTGCTGAGAGTCCTGCGTTGACATCACATCGTCGAGTTTGAACACTTGCCGTAGCATTTGTAAAAAAGGCTGCAGTGGTGCAACGCCGCCATAGTGCTCGCAGTAACTGCGGTACACGCGGCACTGAACCTGGGTGCGGCGCAGGAATTCTTCCACAATGCGGCTTTTGCCTAATCCTGCCGCACCAACAATATTGACTATTTGCAGCTTGCCTTCCGAGGCCTGTTGCAGTGCCTGTTCCAGGCTTCCAAGTTCGGCTGTGCGCCCAAAAAACGCCGTCAGGCCGCGCTGTGCGCGGGCCTCAAAGCGGGTACTAACGGTGGAGCGTGCGAGCACATTGTAGGCGGCAATATTGCAGCCTTTGTCTTTCAGTGCGAGCGGGGCGTGTTCTCTGGTTGAGAAAAATGGCAATACGCCGCGTAAGGTCGAGGCGCTGGCAATAATTTCGTCTGCCGTAGCGATGCCGGAAAGCGCTGCAGCCGTATTTGCCGCCGGACCTGACACCTTATATTGGCCTTGTATCCAATCGCCGTCGCCAATGATCACCAGGCCCGAATCGATACCCGAGTGCATACTCGGTGAGAACCAGGCGGGCACGCCAAGTCCATCGAATGTCAGTTTGGCTACAACACGGTGCAACTCCAGCGCGGCCTCAGTGGCACGGCGCACGTCATCTTCCTGAATTTTTGGGAAGCCGAACACCGCCAGCACGCCGTCGCCGTGGCATTGGTTGACCACGCCGCCGTGTTTGCCAATAACCTCGACCGCTTTGGCAATGATACTGTCGATGATATAGATATTGACTTCAGGCTCGACCGCCTGAGCGAGGCGGCTGGACGCCGACAGGTCTGAAAACAGCACAGTCACATGATGCCGGCCACCGATGGCAATGGCTGGCTTAATCTCAGCGCGCCTGACGTCGTGTGTTATCACGGTGATGCCCGCCCCCTGGGTTTCACGCTATTAATTCTATTTACCGCGTTGTTGCATTTATAAGCGCGGTAAAAATGTTGACAATAATACCGTGTTTACATTACCACTGACACCAACGCTAAGGCGCATAATAATTAAGAAATTGTTTTAAAGATCAAACGCTCTTAAACCTGGAGATTGTATAAGATCCATAGCGATACCGATTTGACTCTGCACGACCTGCTCTGCGGCCGTTAGATGGGGGCTGATATTTTCTACATTCTCCTGCAGTCAAATGTAATTAGAAGCTCCGTGAGTTCATGGTACGATTTTGCATCAAGCCCGGTAATATCGCTGATTTTCTGCAGCCTCGCATAAATTGTGTTGGGGTGTATGGCCAAATTATGCGCGGTTTTTAACACATTCATGTTGGCGTTCGCGTAGCCGCGCAACGTCGCAGCCAGCGCACCGTCCATCTTGTCGTCTGCGCAATACAAGACGTGTGCCCACGATGGCAGCACGCGTTTGAACTCTTCGCCGGCTAACGACTGTAACAGGCGAAATGTCGAAATTTTCGCGAATTCAACCACGCGTTGTTCTACGCTGGCCAATTCAAAGGCGCGTTGCGCTTCCTTGTAGGCGTTAGGAATCTGTGCCGTCGAAGGCACGTCCCTACTCACACCGATTAATGCGGCGTTGCCGACCGTTGTCAGTACAGCGCCGACTTGATTCGCGAGCGCGGAGTGCGGTGCGGTCCAGCCGGAAGCGCGGCGGCTGGCGGAGAATACGATGGTGACTTTGTTGGCGCGCAAATCGATGATGTGGCGCACGGCCGCGCGCTGCAATTTTTTATCGATCGAATCGACCATGCGCCGCGCCCGTTTTGGGTTTAGCATCTCTGCCGGGTCGACCGACTGTGCGACTGCAACACAGTACGACTGCCTCCGGGCGAGATAGCCTGCGTTGCGTAACACCTTGGCAACTCGGCCGTCGGCTTCGTCATACCCTTCCAGCAAGATATTCAACAGCTCGGCGCGCTGATCACCTACAACATCGGCCAGCAGGCGTATTTGCGCAACATAAGCGCTGGTGGCAACAGTGCTGACCGCATCGGTATATTCGATGCTGAAGTCCGCAACATCGGCAACCACTTGCTGGGTGTCGTCTTTTTTCGCAGCAGCGCTGAGAACGGCAGTGCGCAAGCGTTGTGAATACACTTTGTGACCACAGCGATAGGCATGCAATGTCGCCTCCAATGGAAAATGCTGTTCCGCCCGTTGTTTGGCGTGTTCGCGCACAAATTCGAAACCGCCGACGGCACCGCCATTCAATAGCCGCAATATTTCACTGGTATGGTTGGCGCCATGACTGGCGAGCTCGGGCAGTACATCTGGATTGTTTGACGCTGAGAAAGCAGGTATTTGCGCCACCACGGTTTCGCTCAACTGAGTGTTAATCAGCTCGGCGTTGCGGCTCAACAGTTGTATGGCGGTGGGTAAGACAGGGTTGTGGCCTAACCGCGACAAGGCGTCGTTCAGTGCAGCGAAGTGATATTGGGGTACGCTTTCCATTGTAGACTTCACACAATACGTATACCAAAAACTAAGCAGTATACCCACTGTTATAAGGTTTCGTTGGTGATAGTCTCTAATTCCTGTCGTTTTGGCAACCGTGTGGCCGTTATGTTTCGGCCTAACCAAAACGTGGGGCACAACGTCACATGAGGAGAGCGAACATGGCTAAATATTTATTTGTTTATCACGGCGGCAGTGTGCCGGAAACCGAAGAGCAACAGGCGGCGGTAATGGACGCCTGGGGACAATGGCTAGGTGGTATGGGCAGTGCCGTTATCGATGGCGGCAATCCGGTGGGTTTGTCGACCACCGTGCAAAGCGACGGCAGCGTGGTCAGCAATGGCGGCGCTAACCCCGCCAGCGGCTACGGCCTGATCGAGGCGACTGATGTGGAAGATGCTATCGCCAAAGCCAAAGGCTGCCCCATTTTGACCGCAGGCGGTTCGATAGAACTCGCCGAGGCGATCGATATGTAGCAAGCTGTTCGGCAGTTTCGGGGTCAGACAACATGTGTGAGGCCCTGAAACGCCTTCAATTTGATTCGCTAAAGGAGCCATAAAATGTCCACCATTGCGCTGCTTTACGCGGGTTTGTCAGGACTCATCAATATGGGTCTCGCGTTTCCCGCCGGCCAACTGCGAGGTAAAACCGGCATTTCGGTCGGCGACGGTGGCAATGCCGATCTTCTTCCCGCCATGCGCCGCCACGGTAATTTCACGGAGTTTGTACTGCCGGCGTTAATGCTTATCGGTTTACTGGAGATGAACGGCGTATCTTCCACGGCAATACATACGTTTGGCGCGCTACTGGTGTTGTTTAGGCTCTGCCACGCTTTCGGGCTCAAAGCGGGCTCGATGAACAACCCGCTTACGGGCATCGGTACGGGATGAACTGCGCTGCTGACGGTTGTTATGCCTGTTTGGGGAGTTGTTGTGTGTTTTTGATCGATAGATAGATATAAAGGCAAGTCGGAATTCATCGGAATGGCTTAAATAGGCAAACATTAAACTGATAAACTAACCAGTCCTAAGCAATGCAAGGCTGTCTTACATCTGCCGCGTTCGCCAGAACGTGTAGACAACTATAAATTATAAAGAGGACTTCACCATGTTGAGACGTCAATTCCTCGGCAACGCCGGGATTACCTTTGGTACCGGTGCGCTGCTTAGCGGCGCCAGCCTGGCCGCAACACCATCCGCTCAGAGTGATCCTATAAAACCCGGTGACTGGACCGCGTTGCGGGACCTTTTCCCCCTGACTCGCGACTATATACACCTCTCTACTTTCCTGCTGGCGTCCCACCCCAAGCCGGTAGCGGATGCGATAGAACACCACCGTCGGGGCCTTGATGAAAATCCATCGGATTACTGGCATAAACAGTACCTGACCATCGACGGCGAGATCGGCGCAGCCGCGGCACGTTATATGGGAGGTTACGGCCAGCAGATCGCCCTCACCGATAGCACGACCATGGGGCTGGCGATGGTCTATAGCGGTTTGCAGCTACAACCCGGCGACGAAATACTGCAAACCGTTCATGACCACTATTCAACTGATATGTCGCTGGCGCATCGTGCGAATCGTACCGGAGCAAGCGTACGCAAGATCACGCTTTACGATGACCCCGCAAAGGTCACCGTCGAAGCTATAGTGCAACGCCTGAAGCAGGGTATCGCCGACAAAACCCGCGTCATCGCGGTCACGTGGGTGCATTCTTCCACCGGCGTAAAACTTCCGCTCAGAGCTCTGGCCGATGTCATTGACGAGGTGAACGCTCGCAGAGAGCCGGCCGATCACATTCTGTTTTGCGTCGATGGCGTACACGGTTTCGGCATAGAAAATCAGGATGTCAGTCAACTCGGTTGCGACTTCTTCATTGCCGGCACCCACAAATGGATTTTTGGACCGCGCGGTACTGGCATCATCTGGGGTAGTGACCGGGCGTGGCAGCACTGCGAGGTAGTCATTCCCAGTTTTAGCGCCTCCTACAATGTGTGGCTGGGAGCAACCACGCTGGACAAGGTGCCAATGGGTGAGCATATGAGCCCGGGCGGTTTTCATTCTTTCGAGCACCGCTGGGCGCTTCCCGCTGCATTTGAGCTGCACCTTAAACTGGGTAAGGCGAATGTACAGGAACGCATCCATCAGCTAAACACCCGGACTAAGGAGGGCCTCGCCAAAATGTCGCACGTGCGCTTGTACACGCCGATGTCGACCGCATTGTCTTCAGGTCTCGTCTGCTTTGATGTTGATGGCATTCAGCCGGAAAAGGTGGTCAGGCGGATGCACGACAAGGGCATTATCATGAGCAGCACTCCCTACCGTGAAACCTACGCGCGTTTCGCTCCAAGCTTGATCAACAGCGAGGAGGAAATAGACCGGGCGCTGGCGGAGATTCGCGCAATGGCGTGACGCCGAAAATAAACCCTGATTTGCCGCATTTCAGTGGGTGTTCGCCCAGTTGGGCATGCGCGCGACGCTTACCGTCGATGCCAGTGAAAGTATAACGTTTTAGCTTTTGGGCGGCGGAACGTCAATTCGTTGAGGCCGAGCCCGTCAATGCTCCCGACTATCAGGCATTCGACATGGTGCCACCGTCATCACGGTCGAGGCGCGCCGCGGTGCTCGCAGTAACAGCATAGGCTGGCGTGCTGGTATAGGTGCTTGGTTGTTGGCTATGGCTGCGTTGCAGGTTAAAGAATTTCGGGTCTTTGAGCTTGCGATGAACGAGCCAGTGTCATTGCGGACCAGCGCGTTCGGATCTCATTGCGAAGGCTTGCAGGCTAATAATTTGAGCAGTATAGACATCCGACGAGCCGACCAACGTCATTTTGCTAACACTGAATTGATGCAAGCTCTTCATCAACCGCCCTGGAAATACTCTCCTGATTAACTCCCATTGCCCTTAATGCTCTTGCCGCCACACCATGCTCCATACCGGCAACAACTGCTACAACGTGCGCACCAAGCAATGGTCTGTCTTTGTCATTTTTCTTAAGGGCATGTAAGGCCTTCATGACAGCTTGTCCGGAAGGTTTGGAACTATGAAAAACTTTTTCCGATTTAATCGGCTCGGGAACCCCGCCTAATGATGCTGCTTCAATACCAACCGCGTGCAACGCATCGCTATATTGTTTGTCGATAGCGTCGCGAAATTTATCTGGATCTGCTCCTAT
>JBBKXJ010000042.1:0-8787 GCA_037969395.1 Pseudomonadales bacterium | reverse complement strand
ATATCGACAACCTGTTCGCGGACACATGGAAACAACTGCGGTTTGGCTCGTTGATCCGCAAAGCCGGGTTTCGGAAGCGCAGCGGTACCGATATTGTCGATGTCGTCTTTCTTTTGTTGGTATGGAAATGGATCAACGTCTCCTCGATTTCGATGTTTGCGCATAAGGCCATCGGATTGTTCAGCCACGCTCGCAAGAACGTACTGTATGACACGCTCAAACGCGATGACATCAACTGGCGAGAATTTAATCTGCAGGTGGCGAAGAACGTATACGACGAACATAAACTGGACAAGAGTCGCACCCGAGCGCTGATACTGGATGATTCGATCAAAGCTCAACGCGGTAAGAAGATCGAGGCGGTCTCAAGCCACTTTGACCATGTATTTAATACCTATGTCATGGGCCAGCAAGTGCTGACGCTCGGGCTGGCGACCGAAGACGCCTTCTTGCCCCTGGATTCGCAGATCTATGTGAGCGCATCGCAACCTCACCCACTGATCAAGCCCTACAAAGACGGACGTAGCGTCGGCGCGAAGCCCTATCAGGAGGCCATCGGCCAGAGCAAGGTGGAAATGGCGGAACGCATGATTCGCCGTGCGGTCAGGGCCGGTATTCGGGCGGACTACGTGGCAGCCGATGTCTGGTTTGGGAACAAGGCGATGATGCGTGCGGAACTGCCGTTGAACATGACGGCCATCCTGCGCATGAAGAAGAACCAGTTGAAGTACCGGGTAGAGAACAACGGGCAAGTGCATCTGCTTGAGGCAAAGGAACTCTATCAACTGGCAGTGCGCAAGCACTGGAAGAAAGTACGCGGCATGCCCTGGAAGGCTGTCGAGCTGACGGTCGAAGTCGATTTGGCGACGGAAAAAGGCAAGAACAAGACGCCCGAATATCACTCAATGGAGCGCCTCTTCGTTCGTGGTGGGAACGAAGAGGAGGACAATGATGGCAGTCGAAAGGACGGGGCGCTGTTTCTCTCCACAGATCCGGCTATCGGCACCAGCACGCTGCTCGAAGCCTATGCGTTGCGCTGGGGAATCGAGGTCTACTTTAAGGAAGCCAAGCAGCAACTCGGCTTTCTTGCAGAGCAGACTATCACTTTTGCCTCGCACACAGCGTCGATACACTTGTGCGCCAACCGGTATCTGATGTTGATGAATGGAAAGCTCAGCCAGTAGGATGCCACCGTTGGCCAATTGTGTGGCAACATACAGCAGCAGCTGGATTCACTCTGCTTTGCTTCGCTTCGCAGTTGTGGTCTATCTTTCGCGCTATTGTCGGCGGCACTTTAACGTCACTTGGTCGCCAATTGGATTGCACCGTTGAAGCTATTATGAGCGCAATCGACACCCGCGTCGAAGAGTTCTTCGTAAGCAGCCTTCAGCTGGACGTGCTCACGATGGAGCTGGAGCATGAGTGAGTGCCGGTGATTTGCCCAATTTCAACTCCGAAACTTGAGTAAATAGATATTAAAATCACCCTTTCACAGCATTAATAATTTTATAGAAGCAGCCTTCATATGGCATTTTGTGGTGACCACCACGCGAGCGTCGGTTCTGTCGCTAATTCGTAAGCGCTCATTTCAATAAAATATCACCATCAGGCAACCGCGCCTCAATATCGTCGAGACTATTGGCTTTCGGCAGTTCTGTAAATACCCAGCTCAAGTAACGGTACGGTTCAATTTTGTTCGCGTTCGCTGATCACGCCGAGCGTACAACTATGCCAGGCAATGCGTGTCAGTTCCTCTACGACTGCGAAGGCTGCTGCGAATTGCTAAGACCATTGGCGGGGGATTGCTGCGTCTTCTGCTCCTATGGCGATGTGAAGTGCCCACCCATACAAGAAGGTAACGCTTGCTGCTAAAGAACATCCGCTTTAGTGAACAATCTACCAACAAACTGTTCTCTTGCTAATTCGATTGGACAATACGATCAGATAGTGACGAATATAATTCGGAGAAATTAGTCGCTAAGACCCACACATCTCACCCATTTTTGACAAATGCATTTAGACGCGCGAGTGCGTCGTCCCATTGGTCGGCGGCGCGCTTGAGGTAATTACTAGCAACTGCAAAACCTGCAGGCTGAAGTAGAAATAGTTTCTCTCGACCTACCCGCGAGCTTGAGACCATGCCCGCTTGTTCGAGAACGTGCAGGTGTTTGCTGACCCCCTGCCGCGTCTGTCCAGTACCTGCTGCAAGCTGGATGATGGAACGCGGCTGGCCATCGTTAAGACGAGACAGCAAACCAAGTCGTGTGACGTCACCCAGTGCTGCAAAGACCGGCGCCGCTTTCTCCGGTGTCTGCTGAAGTTCAAGTCGCGACATATTCAGCGATGTTCTTGGACTGAGCGTCCCAGCCTTGTTTGTTATCTCGAAGAACTTCGAGTCGACGCGGATCGGGTATTGCCGAGAAGCCGGATTCTGCAATTGTCAGCCGAGTCCCACTGCTAATCGCTTGCAATCTAAACTCCACGAGCGTCGTTGGCTGCAGCGAAACATCAACGTCGGATTTATCGTCGAAATCATGCCATCTGAAAGAAAACAGGCTCTCGTGGTCCATCCGCTCTACCGTTGCCAACCATGGATAATGCTCATACCCCGGATAGGTCATGTTTCCGGTTGAAAGCGCGCCAGGCTCGAATGGGCCGTCTAATTTGACACGGAACCACTGCCCGAACTCCTCAAAATCGGTGAGCGCACGCCAAACTCGTGACACTGGGGCATCTAGCTCGAGGGTCTTTTCAATTCTGTCTTCATCAGTTTTCATAAGCAACCTCCTGGTTGCGCATTAGCATACCTGTCACCAATGTAAAACGCAATCAAAAAGTTGCGTTTTTAGATAGTTCGCGATTTATCCGACATCGTTGGTACCAAACACGATTTGGACACAGCGTGTGAATTTGAATTGAGACAAAGACCGTTGTGGGTTGAGAGGGGCCTGTCGTCCGTTGGCAGATCGACAGTCAGCTGATCAGAATGGAGCACGGCCTCTTAACTCCGTTGAAGCTTGTTGATAGCAGTGAAGATCGCGTCTGTCAGCAAAAGAGTGAGCGACGTAACGATACCGATAATCATGAAATTGAGCGTGTTGATCAAGTGATAAAGCACTTTGAACCAATATTCTGGAACAGACGGAAATTTACCAAGCGGCAGACTAAGTACGGCTAACTGCACAAGTGATGTGAGAAATCCCACGACTGCCAACAGACTAATTAGTTTCACACGATCGTAGAGTCGTTCATCAAAGTTAACGCTAGAGTTATTCGCAAGACTAAGTAATGTCAGCATCAACCCTAACAAGGTGGCCGTCGCAGTTGCCATGCTCGAACCGAAATATAGCGACGAATCGTAGAGACCCTTTAGAATGTCAAGTACGTCGGTGTCGGAATATATAACTGACACGAGCCAAGGCTGAGTCAAGCTGACAGCAATGGCGATAAAAATACCTATTGCAAGAACAGGCGTACGGCTAGTAAAGCTATGACTTCGCATCATTCGTGACCCCCGTGGATTTCGGTGTTTTCCCGTCGTTAGCGTTGCACTGAGAGCTTGCATTGCTGCGCGACGGTGCCGCATTTGCGACAACTCTCATCACTCTAATGCTGCACAAGACCTACAACATACTCACCGTCAGCGACACATGATTTGCGTCTTTCCAACTTGACGGCGCTGAGTGATCCATCTTTATGGAAAAGCTAAGCGCAGTTGACCAAGAATCTCAATTTCCACGGGACGCAGAAGGTCGAAGCTTTCGCCAAGGGTAAGAACACTAGCCACTTGGCTGTGCCTGCGCGCGACCGCTATAGTTGATCTCAACGAGTCCGTCGCTGCAGAGAGTATCGAGCGATAGCTTACGCCTGCGGGACTTGTCGTTCAATTATTATCCGTACGGTGTTATGCAGCAGTTTTGACCAAAGTCAGGAATTGGCCGATGGACTAAACCGCGCGAGCGGTTTAGTCCGGTTGGCCGCTTGCGTTGCTCCTTCAATCCGGGTTTTGCGATAGCCACTGGCCGGTGCAGGATGACATTGCTGTCGGTAAGGAGACCGACGAGTGGCTTGCGGCTGCCGACGAGGGTGGTAGCGGCTGAAACCTGGGCAGTGACCAATGGCTATACCGAAATAGCCAGTGATACAGAGCTGGAAAACGGAATTAGTTTGCAGGCCCATCTTGCTCTCGGTTTTGAAGAAGTTGAGCGCCAAATCTGTTTCAGGAAGCGGCTGGATTAGTCATGGTGAGTCGGTTTTTATGGACTGCAGCATGTTTCGAGGCGGCAATTTGACAGTTACAGACGATGGTGCGAAGGCTCGACGACCGGCCTTCGCGACCCCAAGATGCCTTCGACACTGCATGGTTGAATGGGTAATATTTTATTCTAAAATCGAAATATCATGACAATAATCTACAAACGGATACGCAATGAAAATACATTATCTTGAGGTTGTTACTAAAGACATTGATGCCGCGTGTGCACTCTATTCGAAATTGCATAACATCACATTTGGCGTAGCCGACAAGGATTTAGGCGGTGCTCGTATTGCGAATCTTGATGGAGGTGGAAAAATAGGAATACGCGCGCCAATGCGTGACACTGAGGAACCCGTAGGACGACCTTACATGCTCGTTGAAGATATTGATGCAGCAGTTGCAGCAGCGGATAAATCTGGAGCGAAAATTGCAATGTCATCTACAAAGGGGGGAGCGGATGGTCAATTCGCCATTATTATCCACGGTGGAATTGAATCAGGGCTCCGGCAGCTCTGAACAGAGATGTAAAAGTCTGCTTCTGGCCTTGAATTGCCTGATAACAGAACGTTCTGCGACGGCATCGAACGTCCGCAGCTATGGGTAGGCAGTCATGCGGGCGGAGTACGATATTGTCTAAATTCTCCGGCCACGCCTTATAGTTCTTTTCCGTCCCATTGAGATTAGAAGACCTAATACCACGATAAAAAATGGCACTGAACGCTACGCTATTAACAGCTACCTCATCCCTTTCGGCCGTGCGAACAGGCGCATTATCAATCAGCTTCCAAAACCACGAGTTCCGCTGCAAGCATGCCATTTCCAGAAAGAACCACAGGGGAATTTGACGATAAATGCTGCTCAAGGAAGAGTTTGGCAAGTTGCCCTGCGGGCTGAAGCGGCATCTCTAGCGAGGGATATCAAATTTACGGGTAATTTATGATCCATGTGCGAGCGTTTTGCGTGTTCATAGTAACGGGCAGCCGCATCAGCTGCGGTAAGCGATTGCAAGCGGCTCGTTGCCTACAATAGATTGGGCGCATATGGGGCGTTTATACCGCGTATACTTCCAACAAGTTTAACGATGAGCAATACGGGAAACCACCTCCGCGGTCAGTGCTGGAATTCACCGCCAACGGCAAGCTGGACCGCAAGCATGTTATAAAGGTGCATGAAATTGAAGGCCTAAAAAATCGCTGCCAAGCGCTCAACAATGGAAACCTGGCCGGTATAAAGGGCGTCGGTCCGAATATGATATAAACTAGCGGGACTTAGCACCTCGAAATCAGTGACGGAATATGTCATGCACTCTCAGAAATCCTTAACTGTTCTTAGCGCTGACGTAGCAGCCCGCTGTTCTCAGTTGCGATGCTGTGAATTTTACAAAAGCCTCTACCGAAATCTGGTGGCGGTGAAAATGTTCCAAATGTTGAGCCATCACTATCGAGTATTCTCGCAAAGGACGCAAGATCCGGTGATCGTTCCCAATTTACACTTACAGGCTATTTTCCAATGACCGAACGTATCGTAAACCTGCACAGCGAATTGACCTACTCCGTTGAGACGCCGACTACCATCCTGCTGCAGGTGGCAGCCATGCACACCGGCAGGCAATTTATCACGGATGAACTTCTGACTGTATATCCTCCAACCCCGGTTGACTATCTGCAAACAGGCCCCCTCGGCAATCGCGCTTGTCGGCTGAGTCTGCAGCCCGGTACCACTACCATTCATTACTCAGCCACCGCCGCATTGGCCCCGAAGAAGCCCTCCGATGGCGATTTAAACGAACTGGATTACACCAAGCTTCCTGCCGATGTATTGCCCTACCTGAATCCGAGCCGTTATTGTGAGTCCGACAAGCTGGGTAAATTTGCTGCCGATACGTTCGGGCACATGAATCGTGGCTTTGACCGGGTTAGCAAGATAGCCGACTGGGTATACAACAGCCTGTCTTATACGCCAGGTAGCACGGGACCAAGCACAACCGCCTGCGATGTACTGCTACAACGCACCGGCGTTTGTCGGGATTTCGCACACGTGGCTATCGCGCTATGCCGTTCTCTGGGAATACCAGCACGCTACGTATCGGGGTATGCGGTGAATCTCGAGCCGCCTGACTTTCACGGTTTCTTCGAAGCCTTTCTGGGAGGAGACTGGATTTTGTTTGATGCAACCAAGCTTGCCCCAGTCAGCGGTTTTGTGCGCATTGGCGCTGGTCGCGACGCGGCTGATGTAGCATTCGCGACGCTTATTGGCCAAGCGATGCTTACTAGCATGACGGTTCAGGCAATTGATCCGGAGCAAACTACTGACAAGCACCATAGCGAAGTCATATCAACCGCATAACCATCATTCTGTCTGTTAAAGAGGAGCGAACTGTTCGAGCCGGTTCGCTCCCCTTCGAGATTTACTGATTACTCCACATTCAGTCGCAAGGCACAAGCCAGTTCAGCTGACTGGGCGCAAAAGGGGCTTTAATTCCGCGCATATTTGTATCCCTTTTTTTTGACAGAGCCAGCCAACGTCAATCCGCGTGACACGCTGGATAGGTTCGAAGTATAGAACGGACGGGGTTAGTACTACAAATAGAACTTTCAACCGATCCCAAAGTACAGTATAAATCTTCACTGCAAGTTTGTAGTATTGCAGACTAAAATTTTTCCAGTGACAGCGTTTAACTCCTATTCACAGCTTGGGTGTTCATCGGTGTTGCGGCTTTGCTGTGACATCTTCTGAGCACGAGATCCTGGCGATCTTACAGGGGCGATATCATCGACATGTCAGATAAAGACAAGACCAGCCGCTCATTGCCTTACGGTCACACGGTCGGCGCTCATCACTACGGTTTCCGAAGTTTGGCGGAAGTGATGGCCAAGGCCTCCGCCGCACGCTCCGGCGACCGGCTTGCCGGCGTCATCGCCCACTCCGCACAGGAACGGGCAGCTGCGCAGATGGCGCTGGCGGAACTGCCGCTCAAGGCGTTTCTCAACGACGTACTCATCCCGTATGAAGATGATGAAATTACCCGGCTGATCATCGACACTCACAGTGTTGAAGCATTTGCCGCCATTTCGCATTTGACCGTGGGTGACTTTCGCGACTGGCTGTTGAGTGATCTGGCGACCTCTGATGTACTCGCTAGTGTCCGTTCAGGCATCACTCCAGAGATGGCCGCTGCGGTCTCCAAGCTGATGCGTAACCAGGACCTCATTCTGGTTGCAAAAAAATGTGAGGTTGTCACCGCCTTCCGAAATACCATTGGGTTGCCGGGCAGGCTTTCCACACGCCTGCAACCCAATCACCCGACGGACGATCGCAATGGCATTGCCGCGAGCATGCTCGATGGCTTGCTGTATGGCAGCGGCGATGCGGTGATCGGTATCAACCCCGCCACCGACAACGTCGATGAGGCCGTCATGCTGATGCGACTGATGGACGATGTGATCCAGGGCTACGGCATACCCACACAGTCGTGCGTGCTGACACACGTCACTAATACGCTAGAGGCGATTGAGGCGGGAGCGCCGGTCGATCTGGTATTCCAGTCGATCGGTGGTACTGAAGCCACCAACCATAGTTTTGGCTTCAGCCTCGATACGCTGGCGGAAGCTCAGTCGGCGGCACTGTCGCTGCACCGCGGTAGCGTTGGCGATAACGTGATGTACTTCGAAACCGGCCAGGGCAGTTCGCTGTCAGCCGGCGCGAACCATGATCTGGATCAGCAGACCTGCGAGGCGCGCGCCTACGCTGTGGCGCGCCGGTTTGCGCCATTACTGGTGAATACGGTGGTCGGATTCATAGGACCTGAATATCTGTTCGACGGTCGGGAAATCATCCGTGCGGGCCTGGAAGACCACTTCTGCGGCAAACTGCTGGGCCTGCCGATGGGCTGCGATGTCTGCTACACCAATCACGCAGAAGCCGACCAGAACGATATGGACAACCTGCTCACGCTGCTTGGGGTGGCTGGTTGCACATTTATCATGGGCATTCCGGGCTCGGATGACATCATGCTGAACTACCAGACCACCTCGTTTCACGACGCCTTATACGCACGACGTGTGCTGAATTTAAATCCCGCGCCGGAATTCGAGCGTTGGCTGCGTGAAACGAACATTTTTAAGGATGTGGCGGGAACAGTGCTCGAAAACCTCGTGCCCGATGCCTTCCGCCGCTCGCTGGAGTCGCTGCCGGAGGGCCACGCCGATGCATGAAGACCCACGTGATTCACGCCAGAAAGCTGCCAGGCAAGCGACCGTCGAGGGTTCCAGTGCTGCCGGCGTTACTCACAATCCCTGGGAAAAGCTCCGAAGTTTTACCGACGCGCGCATCGCGCTGGGAAGATCCGGTGTTAGTACCCCCACGCGCGCGTTACTCGAGTTTCAGATGGCGCATGCTGAAGCGATCGATGCCGTACACGTGCCGCTCGATGTCGATGCGTTGCAGCAGCGTCTGTCCGAACTGGCACATGCCATCGTTAAAGACGAAGCGCTGCGCTTGCATAGCCAGGCAAGTGATCGTTTGACCTA
>JBBKXJ010000041.1:0-5552 GCA_037969395.1 Pseudomonadales bacterium | reverse complement strand
CGGTAGTGTTTCGATACTGCCTTTAAGGTTTCCACCACGTCCTTGTAGGACAGATCGGCACTATCTGATCCCTCTGCACGCTGGATAACGTCGTTCATCGTCACGATTCCGACCAGCTTGTCGTTATCATCAAGTACTGGCAATCGCTTATCGCGGTTGAGGTCCTTACGCATTGCTCAAAATGAATCGAATATGAAGCAATCGAATGGACAATGGTAATGTTTGCCGCGCAAAAAAGGAGGGCGAATATCACTGAAATGTTGTGAGAGATTGCCCGTATTAGTCCACCATCTATTCCTAACGCCTCCGCATCTCTGTATACTCTCGTAGCATGGCTTTATCGTATTGCGTGCGAATACAACGCCAGTCAATCGGTTTTGCGTGAACCAATGACGCCATATCTCCTACCGCTATATACGGTATAGCCACTAATTTGATCTTTCTGCCATGTGTGGGCGAATAACCAAAAACGCTGCACTGAACCGGTACTGGATCTAATTGAAAAAATCTCTTGGTGGTTCGCACGACGCTGCAGCCTCCCAGCGGCGGCTCGCCACTCGCCTCTACATCTCAGTCACCACGGGGCCTATAGCGGCACTTAATAAATTAGGCGGGATGGTCACAAAACCCGACATTGATCCATTTCCATACTAACAAAAGAAAGACGACATCGACAATATCGGTACCGCTGCGCTTCCGAAACCCGGCTTTGCGGATCAACGAGCCAAACCGCAGTTGTTTCCATGTGTCCGCGAACAGGTTGTCGATATGTGTCATCGGGTCGTGCAACACGTTGGCGATCAAAGGTGGCAAGCTACTGCCGTTTATGTCACTCTTCACTGGGGCCCCCGGGAGGATATGGTTGTTTGGATTGAGACACAAACATTTTACCACCCGAGGGGCCCTCTTCATTTTCTTTTCAACAACTTAAGCAATGTTTTTTACCGCGTTTGAACTCCGAAACTTGAGGACCTAAATGTTCGGCGACAATCAGGATGGCCGGCCGGCCACTATAGTTGAAGCCAGACACCGTCATCGAAGTCGATATAGCTAATGTGGTTCAATGAACAATCTTTACCCAAAAATTACCACTTCGTGATGACTTGCCGCGCACTCATGTCTAATATCACCTGCAACGGTCGGGAATCTGATGTTTCCGTCGGCCGGGGCATACGCGTCAGGGCGCTTTATGTCGAGCGTAGCTGACAAACTTTTATCGAGATTACCCCGACTCGATGGCAGGTGGAATGCGCAACCCCCAGCCAGCGCAAAATATTGGATTGATCATTGATCTATTAGGCCGTTTTCTAAATCACTTTGGCGATTGCTTGCAAGGAGTAAGTTATGAACAAAACGCGACGCATTGTAGTAGGTACATTTCTGATCACAGCGTTGAGTCTGAACGCGGCATCAGCACTAGACATCTCCGCTCAGCAGAAGCATTCTGCGACACACAGTGAACGCCGGTTCTGTGAGCGTCAACTTGGTGGTGAGATTTTTGTCAGGACCGAACTGTTTTTTGGCTTGTCACGGTCCGGCGGATTGGACGTGACTGAAGAGGAATTTCAATCCTTCATCGACACTGAAGTTACCCCACGCTTTCCTGATGGGCTTACCCTGCTAAGTGGCAGCGGTCAGTTCAAGGATGCAAGCGGGACCATCGTCCAGGAAGGGTCGAAGCTTCTGATATTGCTGTATCCTTTCAATAAAATAAGTAACCGGGCAGTTGAAACTATTCGCAAGGAATATAAAAGCGACTTCCAACAAGAGTCGGTGCTGCGGGTTGACGAACGATCATGCGTGTCGTTCTAGTCACTGGATTTGCAAGACGACGCTGCGATGAGCCGGCTTCAGAGGCATTCCATCGCGTATCGAAACGCGGATGGTCCTCAGCAGGGGCGAAAAGTCTTACATAGTGGAGCGACCGTTAGTTTCTGCTTTCGTAGCATCGCTCCGCAATCAAATTAAGATTTATTTAAAGAGCATAACTGCAGGGTGCACTGCGGATGCAAATCCAATGTCGGAACTGCAGCCGCAGCAGGCCTAACGACTACTTATATGCTCCTACTCCGCAATAGAACTCGCCTGACTGGTCGGTCTTGACATAACTCGTCTTTTGCTTAATTTCCTCGCTACCAGGATAGGGCCACTTGTAATCGACCCAGCCTTCTTTATCGGTTTTGGCAACTTTGATCATGTCCTGGAACAGCAGGTCGCCATATGTATTGAAATCCAGCAGGTTTTTACCGACAAGCTCCGGTTTTACAGCGTGTGACAGCATCGATCCGGTCAGGTCCATGCAGAACACGTACAGGTCTTTTTCCTGATAGCCGCCGTTAGGATCTGCAAACGCCTTGAACGCTTTGTCTTTACCCATGGAATTAACCGCCGCCAGCGCTTTTTCGGTCATGGCTTTCGCCTCGTCCGGTGTGGCCATATCGTTCGCAAAGGCCGGGGGCAGGGCAACGCAAAAAAGTAGTGCCATTACGGCGCGTGATTTGAATATATTTTTCATTGTCATTATCCTTAGTTTTTAGTTGTTTATGGGCTCGTCGACATTGCAGAGACTTGCATTTCAACTGACTCAACGACTGAGCGTGCGGATTAATAACATGCTTACTTTCCTGCAACAACGTAACTTATACCTATATTTTAGCCCTTGCCTTGCTATATTTACACGTTGTAGCGGCAGTCTGAGAGCATTGAGTTAAAACGAACCCAGCATTATCTATAGTAAACTCGCGCTGCTTAGGCGGCCGAATGCATGGTATTCAAGAACGCTTAGTGCTCTCGCCTCTGCTTAAAAGCTGATTTTCAGTGTAAGTTCGCCGCCTGTCCGCTCGGCTGTACAACTTCCAGCGGCAAAGTAAACCAACGCACGGCTTCATATTCCGCAGTAAATTCCAGTTCATAAGTACTCTCGTTGTTGCGCGCCCTTAGCATCTCCTGCTTCGCCGCCAACAAGGTCTCTTGCAAATAAATGGCTTGCTGACCAGCATGTTCAACACTCTCGCTATTAACATCAAACTCATCTAACGATGCAGCAACCGCTACCTCCCGAGACTGATAACGCCAGATTGCCGAAGTCGGTTCGAACTGGTAGTTGGGCAATAATCTCCAGCCGTGGGAGGCCATCATATCCATTGCCTGCACAATGTATTGAAAAGTTTCTTCAATGATAAAATAGTTAAAGTTTATGCGTATCCAACCGGGCCGAATAATCATATGGCCGCTGGCTACGGCGCGTTCTATTTCTTTACTGGTGTGGCGGTCGATGCCGAGTAACTGGTGGCCGCAGTGGTGGCCGTAGGGGTCGGCACAGGAACAGCCGCTGCGCGACTGAATTCCAAACAGGTCGTTTAGTAAGGCTACGACGAAGCCTTAATGTAGAAAGAGCCCCACGCAGTTTATTTGTAGCGATACTATCGCCAGGCGTTCCCTTGTGGCACAGCCTGGAATGTTAATACATAAATTGTTTTGCCAGGTGGCGATAGCCCGCTGAATAAAGTTTTTCTCCCGCGCTTCTATCTCCGCGCTTCTATCTCCGCGGTTCTCACTTGCTGCTGTAGTTTAAATACTAACCCGGCGTGAATTGATTCTATGATGGCCGGCGTGCCACCTTCATCGCGGCGTTCACTATCGGCAATATAGCTGTGCTCTTCCGGCGTAACGAACGACACGGTGCCGCCGCCGGGAACGGCGGGCACCGAGTTGCGCAATAAGTTTTTCTTGACCACTAAAATACCGGGCCTGCCGGGCCCACCGCAGCGTAGTCCCAAAAAGCCAACGCGCCGTAGCTGTGCAGCAGCCGGCTGATGGCGGCGCAATCGGTTTTCAGGCCGGTGACATCGATGCGGCGAAGAAACTGCCAATCTTGATTTTTTGATGGCTGAATTTTTTTAGCTGCAACTTTAACTGCTTGCTGTCCATGCTGCCGTCCGGGGTCAAAGGACTGCAGATTAGCTCAGCAGCCGTTATTTAACACTGGATTTGCAAGACGATGCGATGAACCAGCCTCAGTGGTATTCCATCACGTATCGAATCGCGGTAGGTCCGCAGCAGGGTTGAAAAGTCTTCGCCTAGGGCGCCTACTTTTGGCACGATCTGCAATCGTTGTGGCGGAGCAGTCAAGATCATCGCGTGCATCAAATTTCCATTGGGCAGCAAGATAATTCCGAATCACGTGGATGCAACATCTGCGGCACCTGCCTCAGCTAATCAGATTCCAGAACCAAAAGCGCCGCCGCAAGCGGGACTTTTCCAGCAAGAACCACAGGGGGATGTGACGTTAAATGCTGCTCAAGGAATAGATTGGCAGAGAGTGCCCTACGGGCTGAGGCGGCATCTCTAGACAGGGATATCAAATTTACGGGTGATTTATGATCAGTGTGCGAGCGTTTAGCGCGATTATAGTAACGGGCGGCCGCCTCAACCGCGATAAGCGATTGCCAGCGGCCTGTTGTTTATAATAGATTGGGCGCAAAAGGGGCGTTAATTCCGCTTATAATCACCTGATTTTACCGTTTTCTCTGAACCATCGATGAGTCAGTCGGAACAAATGTCCCGGCTGGTGCTGGGTCGGCCATTGAACGATACCTCAGACTCGGAGGGAGATATGGTCACGCAGAGGCCGCAAGCATTTAATAGAGGTGCCCTTATGTCAGCCATGGCCTTGGCTTGTTTGAATCGATCTCAACGGTGAAGCTAGAGTACACGATCAGCGAACATTGGAAGGTATCCACTGAGTTATCGACGTTGTCCAGCGGTGGCGACGTCAAGTACACCATCGAGCGGTAACATAAAGTGCCAGCAAAGCAGCGTAGCGAGAAAAGCCTTATGAAATTAACTATCAGAGTATTGTTGCTGCTTGTATTTGCTCCCGTCACTTGGGCGCAAGTTGCCCAGGAGAGCATCGCCGTTGAACCGGCCCCACAAACGCAATTCACTGGTTCGGAGTCGGCAGCCTCTCAGTTTAAATCTGATAATAAAGTGAATGCGCTTGCAGTCGAAGATTTGGACAGCACCATTCTTACTCTCGGAACCCTCGCGTCTCTCAAGCTTGAGCTGCAGGCCGATATCGAAAAATTAAATTTGCGCCTACGGGAGACAGAGTCAAACAGCCGCAAGAAAGACCTTTTGGCTCAGCTTGAACGGCTTGAGCAGGACCTTAAAACCACCTCACAAAACATACAGCAAATCGCCGCCGGCGCCGATATTTCTTCGCTGCGCTCGAAGGAGCAGCCAGCGTTTAATTTTCAGGAAGAATTGTTCTCATTGCTCGAACCGGCCATGAAAGAAATGAAGGATATGACCAGTCATGTTCGGCAGAAAACGCAGCAACGTGATCGACTGGCATATTATTCGGGCAAGCTGCCCACCACTGAGCGCGCTATTACCAATATAGAGAGTTTGTTAGCGCAGACGCAAGACGCCACATTGACGATTACCTTGCAGTCGATGCTGGAAGCGTGGGTAAAACAACGCACTTTTTTGAAAAGCGAGATTCAGTCGGCCAACTTGCAGCTAAACAAACTTGAAAAAGCCGAGACCTC
>JBBKXJ010000040.1:0-23256 GCA_037969395.1 Pseudomonadales bacterium | reverse complement strand
TTGATGTCACAGGTTTTGCAGTGCACGCAGTTCTGCGCGTTAATTTGAAATTGCTGTTCACCTTCGTTCTCCACCACTTCATACACACCGGCGGGACAGTAGCGCTGCGCTGGCTCATCGTAAAGGGGTAAATTCTTTGCTATCGGTATTGAAGGGTCCAGCAACTTCAAATGGCACGGTTGATCTTCTTCGTGGTTGGTGTTGGACAGAAAGACAGAAGACAACTTGTCGAAACTGATTACGTTGTCAGGTTTGGGGTAATCGATTTTTGGCATGTCCGCTGCCAGCTTCAGCGTCGCATAATCCGGCGTTGGGTCGTTTAGGGTGAACGGCAGCTTACCTTGAAAAATGCCCTGATCAATAAACGCAAACGCTGCGCCGACCAGTCCGCCGAAGCGATGCAGTAGCGGCCCGAAATTGCGCCACTTGTGCAGCTCGTCGTGCAGCCAGGAACTGTTGAAACGCTGCGCGTAGTCGTTCAGTTCGGTTTTCCCCTCAGCGCCGGAAGTAAGCGCGGCGAACAGCGTTTCTGCAGCCAGTGAGCCCGACTTCATAGCAGTGTGACTACCTTTAATGCGGGCAAAGTTTAATGTTCCCGCATCATCGCCAATCAGTAGCCCGCCGGGAAAACTCATTTTAGGCCGTGACTGCGGACCGCCTTTGATCAGTGCACGGGCACCGTATGCCACGCGCTTGCCGCCTTCCAGATAGTGTTTAATTTTGGCGTGGTGTTTCCACTGCTGAAATTCGTCAAAGGGTGAAAGGTGGGGGTTTGCGTAACTGAGCGGTACCACGTAACCAATCGATATTTGATTGTTTTCGCTATGATACAGATAGCTGCCCGATGCGGTATTTTTGGCTGCCGGCCAGCCAGTTGTGTGAATCACCAGCCCGGGTTGATGTTTGGCGGGGTCTATATCCCAAATTTCCTTAAAGCCAATGCCGTAATGCTGTGGATCACGGCCTTCGTCCAGATTGAATTTGGCGATTAGTTGTTTGCCAAGGTTGCCGCGGCAGCCTTCGGCAAACACAGTATATTTTGCATGCAGCTCCATACCTGGCATGTAGCCGTCTTTATGTTCGCCACTTGCGCTGACGCCCATATCGCCAGTTGCGATTCCTTTGACACTGTCGTCTTCGTGGAACAAAATTTCGGCCGCCGCAAACCCGGGATAGATCTCCACACCCATTGCCTCGGCCTGCTCGGCCAGCCAGCGGCATACATTAGCAAGGCTGATTATGTAGTTGCCCTTGTTATGGAAACCGGGAGCGAACAGCATGGGTACATTGACAGCGCCAGTCTGGCTTTGCAGTAACATAACCTGGTCTTCAGAGACGGCCACATTGAGCGGAGCACCACGTTCTTTCCAGTCAGGGAAAAGCTCGTGCATTGCCCTGGGGTCGAGCACAGCGCCAGATAAAATATGCGCTCCGATCTCCGAACCCTTCTCAACGACGCAGATAGTGATTTCCTGTTCGGCATCGCGTGCGAGCGAGGCTAGTTTACAGGCCGTCGAAAGGCCGGCGGGACCGCCGCCAACGATGACAACATCAAACTCCATGGATTCTCTTTCCACAGTCTGCTCCTTACAAAATGACAAGATATTAAAGGGGGGAAGATTGAGCCGCGTAAGTATAGCTTTTGTATTAGGCAAGACCAAGCTGGCAGCCAGGAATGTAGCACGACAGTAAGCATAAACAGTTGATAAAAAATGGCTATTACAGTTCATTTATTGCGAGCTTAAATGTATTGCTCAAGAAGAGCTGAGCATGCTAATGAATTGCTTTGCGTAGATGAGCTAACCGCTCGGTCCAACAGCAACTGAACTGCAAATACTTGACCTGTCAGCAGTTTGGCGGCACCATAGCGCACGCTAAAGCCGTTAAGCCGGCGCAGTGGCGGTGTTCAGCCCCACGTCTCAAGCGAAACAATCCAAACAGTGAACACCTTGGTGGGATATTCATGAAAGTACTGGTAGCAGTAAAACGCGTTGCCGATTACAACGTCAAAGTGCGCGCGAAAAGTGACGGTTCGGGTCCGGACCTCAATAATGTAAAAATGGCAATTAACCCGTTCTGCGAAATTGCGGTCGAGGAAGCTATTCGTCTGAAGGAAGCTGGCACCGCCACCGAAGTTGTCGTGGTCGCGGTCGGCGAGAAAACGTCGCAGGAACAAATTCGCACCGCGCTGGCGCTTGGCGCCGATCGCGGTATTCTGGTTGAGACCGACGTGGCAGTAGAGCCACTTGGTGTAGCGAAATTGCTAAAAGCCGTGGTTGAGAAAGAGGCGGCCGATCTGGTGATACTCGGCAAGCAGTCAATCGATGGCGACAACAACCAAACCGGACAAATGCTTGCGGCCTTGGCCAATATGCCGCAGGGGACGTTTGCCTCCGAACTGAAAATTGAAAATGGCGAAGCCCTGGTCACACGTGAAATAGACGCGGGTCTGCAAACGATCAAGCTTAAGCTACCTGCGATTGTGACCGCAGACCTGCGTTTGAATGAACCGCGTTACGCATCGCTGCCAAACATTATGAAAGCCAAGAAGAAACCGCTGGACGTTTTGACGGCTGAAGAACTGGGTGTGGACGTTACGCCACGCATAACGTTGGTCAAGGTCGAGCCACCGGCCGAACGTAAGGCCGGCATCAAGGTAGCGTCAGTAGCTGAGCTGGTTGAAAAACTGAAAAATGAAGCGAAGGTGATTTGATGAGCATTTTAGTCATTGCGGAACACGACAACAGCAGCCTGAATGGTGCCACGTTAAATACTGTCGCGGCAGCAGAGGCAATCGGTGGCGACATTACCGTCCTGGTAGCCGGCGCCAATTGTGGCGACGCGGCGAATGCAGCCGCTAAAGTGGCGGGCGTTACCAGGGTGCTGCAGGCTGACAACGCTGCTTATGAACACCAGTTAGCCGAGAACGTTGCTCCCCTGATAGCTGAGCTGGGCAAGGACTATACGCATGTGCTTGCACCGGCCACTACGTCAGGTAAAAATCTAATGCCGCGAGTTGCTGCGTTGTTAGATGTAGCGCAAATTTCTGACATCATGGCGGTGGAGAGTGCGGATACTTTTCAGCGGCCTATTTATGCAGGCAATATAATTGCAACGGTGCAATCAGCCGACGCAATAAAAGTTATTACTGTTAGAACCACCGGTTTTGATCCGGTTGCTGCTGAAGGTGGTTCAGCCTCGATTGAGACTGTCGACGCGGTACACGATTCAGGCCTGTCTTCATTTGTTGGTGAAGAGGTAGCCAAGTCCGACCGGCCGGATCTTACTTCCGCGAAAGTCGTTATCTCCGGCGGCCGCGGCATGCAAAACGGTGAGAACTTTAAACTCATCGAAGCGGTGGCCGATAAGCTGGGCGCTGCGATGGGTGCCTCGCGCGCAGCGGTCGACGCGGGCTTTGTGCCGAACGATATGCAGGTCGGGCAAACTGGCAAAATCGTTGCTCCTGACCTGTATATCGCGGTCGGTATTTCTGGTGCCATCCAGCATCTCGCGGGTATGAAAGACAGCAAGGTCATCGTTGCAATCAACAAAGACGAAGATGCACCTATTTTTCAGGTCGCGGATTACGGCCTGGTAGCAGACTTGTTCACCGCTTTACCGGAATTGGAACAAGCGTTGTAATACGCAGAGTGCGCGGCGCGTGGGCGCCGCCGCCTAATCGCGCCGCAGCTTATCGTTAATTGCGATAGGCGTAGGACAGTTAAAAATAACAATGTAGGACGATACGAAAAACGTGTATATCGCGGTCGCCTGAATTAAGTGCGACGCCTCCTTGCTGATTAACGACGTGCCGACCGCGATATAAGCGATCAGCAATGAGAACTCGCTATTTTGCCCAAGCCGCAAACCAACATCCCACGCCAGCGGTACAGTTTCGCTCATGCCTCCCAGCAGCACGCGGAATATTACCGGTTTTAAAGTCAACATCAATATGCCAAGGGTGAGGGCGGGTATCGCCACTTGCTGCAACATGCCGAAGTCAAATCGCGCGCCCAGTGCGAAGAAAAACAGAATAAGAAAAAAGTCACGCAGCGGTTTCAGGTTCGCGGCAATGTAGAGTGCTATCGGGCTGGTCGCAATCGAAATGCCAGCAATGAATGCTCCGATCTCGCCCGATAAGCCGATTGCCTCAGCTAATTCCGTAACCCCCAGACACCAGCCGATGGCTAACAGAAAAATGTACTCATGAAAGCGGTCGAAGCGCTGGATAAGCTTCAGTAATACAAACCGCACAAATACGAATGCGCTTACCACCAGCGCCGGCAGCGCGATGAAGGCCATGCCGAGGGCATGCAGGTCGATGCTACCGGAGTCTTCGCTGAGTAACACGATGAGCACAAATATGGCGATCAGATCTTGTAACAGCAGCATGCCAATCATCAGCTCGCCCATATGACGATGGTGCAAAACAGTCGTGGGCAAAAGCTTGATGCCGATAATGGTGCTGGAAAACATCATTGCCGCGCCGATAACCATACATTCAACAAAAGTGAATCCGAACGCATAGGCAACCACGAAGCCAATACTGGCGAAGGCTAACGAGCTGATGATGGCGACAACGGTGGCTTTTTTTAATATGGTGAGCAGGGCCTGCGGTTGCATGTCGAGGCCGAGCAGGAACAGCAAAAACACAATGCCTATGTGGGCAATGTCGGCCAGTAGCTCAACGTCATCGACCAAACTAAAGCCAGAGGGTCCCATGAGTGCGCCGAGTGCAATATAGGCGATTAACAGCGGCTGACGAGTCATTAGCGCCAACGATGCAAACACCGCCGCGCCGGTGAAGATTAAGTAGAATGAATGTGTGACCGTTGCTTCTTCCATATCCGCTCAAACATTCTACCTGATCGTTAGCAGCGCGCGTTGCGGTGCAGCCACCGAAATTTCTTTTCAGTTGTTAGCTAGCGCCGCAGAAACAGCGGTTGGGTCTGGTGGACGGCTGCCTGATAACTATCGGAAAAGTCGTCGAAGCTAGCCAGGGCAAGTTCGGCGTCTTTGTCAGAGCGCAGCAGGAATGCGTCGAAGCCACAACGCTGCAGGTAGAATAACTGATCGCGTAACACATCGCCAATGGCGCGAATTTCGCCTGAATAGTGATAGTGCTCGCGCAGCTCACGAGCGTAGGAATAGCCGCGGCCATCGGAAAAGACCGGGAAATTAATCGCTATAAGAGCGAGACTGTCGATGTCGCCTTCGAGCAAACGGGGCGGTTGGTCGCTGTCCAGCCAAATGCCGACCGCTGTATCACGCTGCTCAAGCTCGGTTATGTTCTGCAGCCATAATTGCAGCGGCACAATAATGTTGCCGGGCGGCAGTTTGCTAGCAGAGTCTAACTCCTGGTCGAGTAGCTTCCAGTCGTCGTGAATAATGGCGCCGTCTTTAATGAGCCGCTGCATAAACTTTCTCCTTGAACGGATCCAGGCCTATGCGGCGTACCGTGTCGATAAAAAGCTCTTCTGCAGAGCGATGCTGTACGAAGACCTGCACAATTTTTTCGATTACATCGGGAATTTCTTCCTGCGAAAAAGATGGACCTAATACTTTGCCCAACGCTGCGTCGTTCACAGACGAACCGCCAAGCTGAATCTGATAGAACTCCTTGCCTTTCTTGTCGACCCCGAGAATGCCAATATGACCGACGTGGTGATGCCCGCAGGCATTCATGCAGCCGGAAATATTCAAGTGTAAGGTGCCTAGATCATAAAGATAATCCAGGTCGTCAAAGCGGCGTTGAATTGACTCGGCTATAGGTATTGATTTTGCATTCGCAAGCGAGCAAAAGTCACCGCCCGGGCAGCATATTAAATCCGTTAGAAAGCCAATATTGGGGGTGGCGAAACCGTATTGACGCGCGGCCTGCCAGACCGCCAACAAGTCCGTTTTTTTGACGTCGGCAAGTATCAGGTTTTGTTCATGGCAAACGCGAATTTCACTAAAGGAATACGCGTCGGCCATGTCTGCAATGGCCTCCATTTGCACATCGGTAACGTCGCCCGGTGCTATTCCTGTGGGTTTTAATGACAGGGTGACGCTGGTGTAGCCCGCTACTTTGTGCGGTCTTACATTCCGTTTTAACCAATTGCTAAACGCTTTGTCAGCGGCCGCTTGCCGGTCCAGCTCCGCTTGCGCCTGCTGGTCGTCCAGCACGGCATAATCGGGCTCAGTAAAGAAGCTCTTAGCATGTGCTATAGCTTCTTCAGTCAAAGTACGCGGGCCATCTTTCAGAAACACCCATTCCGCCTCGACTTTTTCCCTGAAAATATCAATGCCCAGAGCACGCACAAGAATTTTGATACGTGCCTTGAACTTATTGTCCCGCCGTCCGAGCTGGTTATACACACGCAATATGGCTTCCAGGTAAGTCAACAGGTGTTGTTTTGGCAGAAACTCGTTGATGACTGAACCAATAACAGGGGTGCGGCCCAGGCCACCGCCTACCAGCACTTTAAAACCTGTTTCACCCTCGCCATTGCATACAATTTGCAGGCCGATATCGTGCACCTGAATGGCTGCGCGATCTTGTTCAGCGCCGCTAACTGCGATCTTGAATTTGCGTGGTAAGTAGGCAAACTCGGGGTGCAGGGTTGACCATTGGCGAATCAACTCGCAGTACGGGCGAGCGTCTTCGATTTCGTCCGGCGCAACACCGGAGAATTGATCGGCGGTAGTGTTGCGAATGCAATTGCCGCTAGTCTGAATCGCGTGCATTTCTACCTCGGCCAGTGCAGCGAGAATATCTGGCACTTCCTCAAGCTTTGGCCAGTTCATCTGCACGTTCGTGCGCGTAGTGAAGTGCGCATAGCCCTTATCGTAATCGCGGCTGATTTGCGCCAACTTGCGCAATTGCGTGGCTGACAGCATGCCGTAGGGAATGGCAATACGCAGCATCGGCGCCAGCCGCTGAATGTACAGGCCATTTTGCACGCGTAGCGGCAGGAACTCGCTATCGCTGATATCGCCCTCCAGAAAGCGTTCGGTCTGCTGGCGGAATTGCGCAACGCGTTCGTTGACGATGGTGTGATCGTAGTTATCGTATCGGTACATAAGAGAGAGTGCGACTTGAAGATTGAATAGATAGGTGGTTGTTAAGGATACTACAAATGCGCAGTTGCCTATATGCAACGCCGCCGGTTCGGCGGACAAAGCTTAGATTTAACCGCTATAACGTCATAATTATTGGCACTGCAGAGTTGTTGCGAATTGCTATATAATGCGCGCCGACCGATGCCTTAGCCTCTAACGGAACACGATATGACGCCCGATGAAAAGCCAGCGAGTAACCCCGTAGATGAATCTGACAGCCGTGTTGACGCAATAGCCGGGCTCGCGCTAATCGCGATATTCGTCATGGCCATGGTGTTTTGGGTAAGCCAGCAATAGTTGGTTAAACCCCGCTGCTGCGCAGCACGGTGCTCACAACAAGATATACAGCACCCACGAAAACAACGGTAAAAACGATGCCGCCGACGATATAGGGCAAAATGCTATTTTGCTCAAAGTCACGCGTGCGGTTCTTACTGTTTTGTACGCCAAACGCGGCCGCTGCAACGCTGGCAATAATCTGTAGAATAGACGGCTTTACCGGAACGTCTTGTTGATCTTCGGTACTGTTTCTGTTCATGCTCCAGACTCCCTAAACATTGTAGCCAAGCGCAGGTCGCAGCCATCTTTCCATGGTCTCAACCGTCATGCCTTTGCGCTTGGCAAGACTTTCTACCTGATCTTTTTCAATCTTCCCGACTGCGAAGTAGCGTGCATCGGGATGTGAGAAATAAAAACCGCTGACTGACGATGCCGGTGACATTGCGAAATGCTCGGTCAGTGTAACCTGAGTGTTCGCTTGCGCGTCCAACAGCTCAAATAGCGCGGTCTTTTCGGTATGATCAGGACAGGCGGGATAGCCCGGCGCTGGCCGCACTCCGCGATATTTTTCCTTAATTAACTCTTCGTTAGAGAGACTTTCGTCAACGGCGTAGGGCCAGAATTCAGTGCGCACGCGACGATGCATGTGTTCCGCAAACGCCTCGGCCAAGCGGTCGGCCAGGGCTTTTACCATGATGGAATTGTAATCATCATTGGCTTCCTGATATTGCTTTGCCAGCGCGTCCGCACCCATGCCCGTGGTCACTACAAAGCCGCCAATATAATCGTTGTCGCCAATGCCTGCCGGCGCAACGAAATCTGCCAGGCTAAAGTTAGGCTGGCCATTCACCTTGTCGGTTTGCTGACGCATATGATGCAAAGTATGTATCACAGTGCTGCGTGACTCGTCGCTGTACACTTCAATATCGTCAGCGCCAATCCGGCTGGCAGGCCAAAAACCGATCACCGCGTTAGCCTGCAGCAGCTTTTCATCGATGATCCGTTGCAGCATTTTTTGCGCATCATCGAATAAATTGCGTGCTGCTTCACCAACCACGGCGTCGTCGAGAATTTTTGGATATTTTCCTGCCAGTTCCCACGAGATAAAGAACGGCGTCCAGTCCAGCGTATCTAACAGATTTTCCAATGGGTAGTCGATAAACGTCCTGGTGCCGGTAAAGGTTGGCGTCGGCGGGGTGTAGGTACTCCAGTCGAATTGAAACGCATTGGCGGTTGCTTCTGCATAACTCAGCAGTGGCGCCTTATTTTTACGATTAGCGTTCCGCACTCGAATTTTTTCGTACTCTTTACGGCGTTCATCGACAAAAGTAATTTTCGCTTCGGCGTTCATTAACTGCGACACCACGGTCACACTGCGCGACGCGTCGGATACATAAACGGTGGTGTCATTTTTATACTGTGGCTCGACTTTCACTGCGGTGTGCGCCTTCGACGTGGTGGCACCACCGATCAGCAACGGCAGCTTAAAATCGAGTCGCTGCATTTCGCTGGCGACATGCGCCATCTCATCCAGCGACGGAGTGATCAAGCCGCTTAGGCCAATGACATCGACTTTTTCTTCAATGGCTTTGGCGAGAATATCTTCGCAGGGCACCATCACGCCCATATCAAGCACTTCAAAATTGTTACATTGCAATACTACGCCAACAATATTCTTGCCTATGTCGTGTACGTCACCTTTAACCGTTGCCATTAGTATTTTGCCGTTGCTTTGCACGACGCCGCCGTCTTTTTCGTCTTCAATAAAAGGCAATAGATAGGCGACCGACTGCTTCATGACGCGCGCGCTTTTAACCACTTGTGGTAAAAACATCTTGCCGGAGCCGAACAGATCGCCGACCACGTTCATACCGTCCATCAACGGCCCTTCAATGACCATAATGGGCCGTTCGGCCTGCTGCCTTGCCTCTTCGGTATCTTCAATGATGTAGGCGGTGATACCTTTTACCAACGCATGTTCAAGCCGCTTGTTAACCGGCTGATCGCGCCATGCGAGATCTTCTTCCGGCTTGATGGCGCTATTGCCAGAATACTTTTCGGCGATTTCCAACAGCCGCTCGGTGCCATCTTCGCGGCGGTTAAGCACCACGTCTTCAACCGCTGCTTTCAAATCGGCTGGAATATCGTCGTAGATGGCGAGCTGACCAGCGTTGACAATACCCATAGTCAGGCCGGCTTGAATCGCGTGGTACAAAAACACCGCGTTAACGGCTTCGCGTACGGTGTTGTTACCGCGAAACGAGAACGACACATTGCTGACGCCGCCGGATATCAGCGCGTGCGGCAGCTCGCTTTTAATAAACTTGCAAGCTTCAATAAAATCGACAGCGTAATTATTGTGCTCTTCGATACCGGTAGCGATAGCGAAAATATTCGGGTCAAAAATAATATCGGCCGGGGGGAAACCGACTTCATTGACCAGCAAGTCATAGCTGCGCTGACATATTTCCTTTTTGCGCGCCAGCGTGTCGGCCTGACCTTGCGTATCAAAAGCCATCACAATAACAGCTGCGCCATAGCGCTGGCATAATTTCGCGCGCTCGATAAACTCCGCTTCGCCTTCTTTCATGCTGATAGAGTTGACCACCGCTTTGCCTTGTACGCACTTCAGGCCGGCTTCGATGATCTCCCATTTTGATGAGTCGAGCATAATGGGCACCCGCGAAATGTCGGGCTCGGATGCAATCAGGTTCAAAAACGTGACCATGGCCTGCTGCGATTCCAGCATGCCCTCATCCATATTAATGTCGATAATCTGCGCGCCGTTTTGCACCTGCTCGGCGGCCACTTCCAGCGCGGTGCTGTAATCATCTTCGCGAATCAAACGAGCAAAGCGCGCCGAACCAGTAACATTGGTGCGCTCGCCGATGTTTACAAACAGCGAGTTTTCATCGATGGTAAACGGCTCCAGCCCGCTTAAACGACAGGCTGGCTTTATGTTGGGAATAACTCGCGGCGCCTGGCGGGCAAGAGCTTCTGCCAGCGCGCGGATATGCAGTGGAGTCGTGCCGCAGCAACCGCCAACGATATTTACAAAGCCGCTACTGGCAAACTCTTCGACGATAGCGGTCATTTCCTGCGCAGTTTGCTCGTATTCACCAAACTCGTTCGGCAGCCCGGCGTTTGGATGCGCGCTAATAAATGTGTCAGCGCAGTGAGATAACGCTTCAATGTGCGGACGCAACTCTTTGGCGCCCAATGCACAGTTAAGCCCAACCGTTAGCGGCCTGGCATGCGCTACCGAATTCCAGAAAGCTTCCGGAGTTTGCCCGGACAATGTGCGGCCGCTGGCGTCGGTAATCGTGCCGGAAATCATGATAGGCAGCTCTACGCCGCGCTCAGCGAAGCATTGCTGGGTTGCGTAGATAGCGGCCTTGGCGTTTAGCGTGTCGAATATAGTTTCAATCAGTATGAGATCGACGCCACCTTCGATCAGCCCGTCGATGGCTTCGGCATAGTCCGCCACCAGGCTATCGAACGTGACATTGCGAAAGCCAGGGTCGTTAACATCGGGCGAAAAACTGGCTGAACGGCTGGTAGGGCCCACGGCACCGGCCACAAACCTTGGCTTCGCCGGGTTGGCTTCAGTTGCTGCATCTGCAGCGCTGCGCGCGATTCTGGCACCCTGTAAATTGATTTCACGCGCCAGATCGCCTAATTCATAGTCGTCTTGTGATACCCGATTGGCAGTAAACGTATTGGTTGTGATGATGTCGGCGCCGGCATCCAGATAGTCCGCGTGAATTTCTTCAATGATATGTGGTTGTGTTATCGCCAGCAGATCATTATTGCCTTTCAACAACTTTTTACTGTCTTTGAAGCGGGTACCGCGAAAATCTTCTTCTTCTAATTTATGCCGTTGCAACATGGTGCCCATAGCACCGTCCAGAATCAAAATGCGCTGTTCAAGTAGTTCGGATAGTTTACGGCTAACACTTGTCATAAAAGGTTCGTGGGGCAAAAAAGTTGGATTTAGCTCAGCTGGCCATACTACCAAATTTCCCCGCTGATTGTGGCTTGTGCTCGTTAAATGGGACTAAAATGGTTAAAATGCATCTAATCTATATCTACAGGTATGCACTATGATTACTATCACCGAACCAGCACAGGAATATCTAGCGGGCCTGCTCGGCAATCAGGACGAGGAGGTAAAGGGTATTCGCATATTTGTAAATCAACCCGGTACGCCGCGTGCCGAAACCTGCATTGCATACTGTCGGCCGGAAGATCTGAAGGACGACGATGCCAAGACGGCATTTGCCGGCTTCGATGCCTACTTTGATAACCGCAGTCTGCCGTTTCTGGAAGACGCTGTTGTTGATTACGCTAAGGAGAAAATGGGCGGCCAGCTAACAATCAAAGCGCCCAATTCCAAAATGCCCAATGTGTCGGACGACAGCTCGATTGAAGACCGCATAAATTATGTGTTGTACAACGAAGTCAATCCATCGTTAGCCTCGCACGGCGGCGAAGTCAGTCTGATGGAGGTGGTAGAGGAAAGCATTGCGGTATTGCAGTTCGGTGGCGGTTGTCAGGGCTGCGGGATGGTCGACGCCACCTTGAAAGACGGCGTCGAAAAAACCCTGCTGGAACAAATTCCTGGGTTAACCGGCGTGCGCGATGTAACCGACCACAGCGATAAGTCGCAGGCTTATTTTTAAATGCCGCGAGTCGGCAAAACAGCGCGTAACTTGTCGGCGGTAGCGCGTAATGCGACTGCGGTAGTATCCCAGTCAATGCAGCCATCGGTAACCGACACGCCGTACTTCAGCTCCGCTAAATTTTCCGGAATCGGCTGGTTGCCGAACCCGATATTGCTTTCCACCATCAAGCCAATAATTGACTGATTGCCCTCCAGCACCTGATTGGTAACGTTTTCCATCACCAGTGTTTGCCGCTCGGGGTCTTTGCTACTGTTAGCGTGGCTGCAGTCGATCATAATGTTTGGCTTTATATTGACTTTTTCCAGCTGCTGTTCGCACAGTTTGACGTTGACCGAATCGTAATTAGGGCCTGAGCTGCCGCCACGCAGTACGATATGCGAATGCTGATTGCCGCGGGTATGAATGACGGCAACCTGGCCAACCTCGTTAATGCCGAGGAAGCGATGCGGTTTCGATATCGACTGCAAGGCGTTAATCGCAACCGTTAAACCACCGTCGGTGCCGTTTTTGAAACCCACGGCAGACGACAAACCGCTGGCCATTTCCCGGTGTGTTTGTGACTCGGTGGTGCGCGCGCCAATGGCCGACCAGCTGATAAAGTCCTGCATATATTGCGGCGAAATCGGGTCCAGCGCTTCGGTCGCCAGCGGTAATCCCAGTACCGAAATATCCTTCAGCAACTGCCGACCTACGTGCAGGCCCTCTTCGATTTTGAACGAGTCGTTCATATAGGGGTCATTGATCAGACCCTTCCAGCCAACCGTGGTACGCGGCTTTTCAAAATATACGCGCATGATTAGCAGTAGCGTGTCAGCGACTTCGTCTGCCAGCAATTTCAAGCGCTGCGCGTAATCCATGGCCGCTTTAGTGTCATGGATTGAGCACGGGCCAACGACCACAAACAAGCGTTTGTCTTTACCTGTTAGAATATTGCGCACTGCTTGCCGGCCGTTGGTGACCGTGTCATAGGCAGTGCGATCCATAGGAATATCTGACTTAACCTGGTCAGGCGTTGCCAGAATATTTTCTGATTCAATATTGAGATCGTCTAGTGCAGGGTCGGACATGTGAAATACCTGTTTATGTGTTTGCAGCGTCTCTTTTTTCTATACGCGCAATTTTCGATGTGTTTTGTAAATGCGTGGCATTCTAAGTGAATTCCCCGTTAACAGGAATATTTGTCGGTGTTTTGTTTAACCTAAAGGCATTTCCTCATTAGCTATTCAGTAGAAAATCTCACGCCTGATGCTTTGCTGCTAACACCAAACCAGCGTTTGTGTATGCAATCGCAGCGCGACTACGACGCCGCGCAGGCACGTAGCGGGCGAAAAACATGGAGTTCGCCGTGTATTGCTTCCATAAGCGTGTACTTGCGACAACGCTGGCAGCACTTTACCGCGATGGGCACCACGCCCTGCGCCGATCTTTGGTTGCTCAACGACCTGCAGGAGTTACAGCTGTGGCAGCGCGTTGTGAGGCAGAACTTTGATGGCGCCTTACTAGCGCCGGAGGCGGCTGCGCGCGAAGCGATGCAGGCGTATCGTAACCTGGCTTTATGGAGCTGTGATTTGACGACAGCGGCGTTGCAAAAGCGCTTCGAGCTTAATGACGATAGCGCGTTTTTTCACCGCTGTGCGACTGCCTTCAAACAGCTCTGCGAGCAAGAATCTTGCATCAGTGAAACCGACGCCATTGCCGTGCTGGCTAAACTGCCGTCGCCGACGTGCGCACGCATAGTGCTGTATGGCTTCGATGAACTTGTACCAGCGTATCGTGCGCTGTTTGAGCTGTGGGATGTGCCGCTGGAGCAAGCACAACCGGGCGGCCGGGCAGGCGACCGTTGGCGCGTTAGTTGCGATACTGAGCGTGCCGAGTTTGCCTGCGCGGCAGCCTGGGCGGAACAGTCGTTACGCAGCGATGCCAGCGCGTGCGTAGGCATTATCGTACCCGAACTGCAAACTCAGCGTGCCGCTGTTGAGTACGAATTCGCCGCTCACTTTGAGCCAAATTATTTCAGGCCCGAAACGGCGCGCTACGTGCTGCCATTTAACATCTCGGCAGGGCTGCCTCTGGCCGATGTACCTTTGGTACAAAGCGCGTTGCTGGTATTGCAACTTAACAGCCATACGCTTGCGACCGAAGAGTTGGCGAGCCTGCTGTATTCGCCGTTTCTGGCCGTTGAGCGAGATAGCCTTGCAGCGCGAATAACGCTGGAACAGCGTCTGCGCAGCTATCAGGATGCGTCGCTCAACCTTGGTACCTTACTGTATCAGTGCAGTAGTCGCGGCTTAAAGGGGGGCGGTAGCCAGCTTCTGTGCCCGGTACTTGCGAATGCCGTGCAGCAATTTAAGCAGCTACGCAGCGGCGGGCAAAAAACGCTACCGCAATGGCTGGACCTGTTTGAAGCCCAGTTGGCAACGTTTGGCTGGCCTGGCGAGCGCACGTTGGACAGCGTCGAATATCAGCAATTGCAGCGCTGGCACGAAGCACTGGAGGTTGTCTGCACGCTTGCCAATCTAACAGGCAAGCTAAGCCTTGGCGATGCGCTGCACAGCTTACGGCAAGTTTTGACGCAAACTGTTTTCCAGCCGCAAAGCGCCACTAGCCCTATTCAAATACTGGGTGTACTCGAAGGTGCGGGGCTTTCGTTTACGCACTTATGGATCTGCGGCCTTAGCAGTAAAACCTGGCCGCCCGTTGCGCGGCCAAGTGCTTTGATTCCATTGCTTCTGCAGCGCGAATTGAATATGCCGCACTGTGGGCCGGAGCGTGAATACGAGGTTGCACGCCGGCTGCTGCAAAGCTATACGGTTAATAGCGGCACGATTGTTTTAAGCCATGCGCGGCAGCAAGATCAACAGGTGTTGGAACCCAGTGCACTTATAGCAGAAGTAGCAGAAGTTTCACTCGAACAATTACTGCCGAACGACAGCGGCTCCCGACCTGTGGAGGCTAGGCCTGCACTGGAAATAATCAGTAGTGACAAAGCCCCGCCAGTGCAGGCCGGCGAAGTCCTGCGTGGAGGGGTTTCCATCTATGCAAACCAGGCGGCGTGCCCGTTTCGCGCCTTCGCCACGCATCGCTTGCAGGCCTCTGGTTTGCAAACCCCCTGCACCGGCCTGAGTCCGCTGCAGCGAGGTATATTGGTGCATCATTGCCTTGATTATGTATGGCGGACGCTGGGTTCGCAGGAATTATTACGCCGGAAAACGGCGCAGCAAGTGCAGGCAATAATTAGTGCTGCAATTGACGACGCGCTGACCGCTGTCGCTAAAAACCTGCAGGCGGTCGGCGTGCAAGCGTTGTTAGAGCTGGAGCGCGCCAGACTGCAGATGCTACTCTCGATGTGGCTCGATTATGAAACCCGGCGACCGCCGTTTGTGGTCAAGCATTGCGAATATGAACTGGAGGTTGATGTCGCCGGTAGGCCCAGGCATCTGCGCATCGACCGCATTGACGAGCTTGAAGATGGTACCCAGCTGTTGATTGACTATAAGACTGGAGTCGTATCCGCTGTAGGCTGGCGGGGAGAGCCGCTGCAAGATCCGCAGCTACCGCTATATACGCTGCAGTTGAACGCCCGTAACGCAGCAAGCGTCAGTGGCATTGTACTGGCGCGCGTTGATAGTCACGAGCCAAAATGGGTGGGTATAGGCAGCGGCGCTGAAGCCGGCTTTCTGCAAAACGCTGGCAGAGCCAGGCAGGATGAAACTTCCTGGGACGACTATCTGCAGTCGTGGCAGGCCGCCATCAGCGCACTGGATTTCGCGTTTAGCGAAGGGGAGGCGGCGGTTAGCCCCTTGCACGGTCATGCAAGCTGCAGTTATTGCGACCTGAAACCGTTGTGTCGAATTCCCAAACGCCAGCTTGAAAATGATGTTGAAGAGGGCGCCAACAATGAGCGCTAAACTGGCGGATGCGGCGGCCCGCAAACAGGCACTGGACGTTACCCGGTCATTTTGCGTGACCGCGCCGGCGGGTTCTGGCAAAACCGAGCTGCTAACTCAGCGTTTTCTAACTTTGCTGGCGCGGGTCGACAATCCCGAAGAAGTGCTGGCCATCACCTTTACCCGCAAGGCAGTGGCGGAAATGCGCGCACGCGTCGTTGCGGCGCTGCATGCCGGGCAAGACGAAGATGAAGCCAGCGCTGCGCCGCACCGGCAAACTACGCTGGCGCTGGCGCGTGCGGTGCTGCAGCACGATGCCAATAAAGGCTGGCGGATATTGGCTAATCCTGGCCGCCTGCGGATTTTTACCTTCGATGCTTTTAGCGCTTATCTGGTGCGGCAAATGCCGATTACCAGCGGTTTTGGCGGCGCGCCCAGCCAGGACGATAACGCCGAACCGCTGTATCACGCAGCAGTCGATCGACTGTTTGCACGGCTGCAGGACGATAGCGAATTAGCTACCGATATCGCTACCGTGGTTATGCATCTCGACTGCAAGCTCGGCCAGCTTGAAACTTTGCTAATCGACTTGTTACGCAAGCGCGACCAGTGGCGCAGCCTGTATGCGCACTTGCAAGATGGATCGGCAGTTGAATTGTTGCAAGATTATCTCGGCATTATGGTCGAGGCGTTGCTGTCTGGCTTGCACTCCCGCTTGCAGATTTTTGCCAGCCCCCTCTGCCACCATATTGACTATGCTGCGGGCAAACTAAAGGACAATAACAAGCCGTCCGCGCTGTCCGAGTTGGCAGGAATCACCGAGCTGCCGGGTGTCGATTTTGACAGTGTTCCTGCGTGGCAGAAGATAAGGTCTCTGCTGTTAACCGACAAAGACGAATGGCGCAAAACGGTAAACATTAATCAGGGCTTTCCGGCCGGCGACGCCGTCGAGAAGCAACAAAAGGCGGCGTTTATCGAACTGCTGGCCGAGCTGCGCGAGCAGGAGGGTGTACTTGACCTGTTGTGCGAAGTGCGCGAATTACCCGAAAACTCCTACGCCGAGGAAAACTGGCCGTTACTGCAGGCACTGTTGAATGTGATGCGGCATCTGCTCGCTTATCTTGAGCTGTCGTTTCAGAGTGCGCAGAAAGTCGATTTCAGCGCCATTAGCCTGCGAGCGCTGGATGCGCTTGGCTCGTTGGATGGCCCAAGCGATCTCGCGCTACGGCTGGATTATCAAATTCAGCATATTCTGGTCGATGAGTTCCAGGACACCTCGCGCGTGCAACACGAACTGCTCGCCCGACTTACGGCCGAATGGGGTGCTGACCCAGAAGCACGCAAAACGCTATTTATAGTCGGCGACGCAATGCAGTCGATTTACGCTTTTCGCAACGCCCGCGTGGGTCTGTTTATGTACGCGCGCAAGCATGGCATTGCCGATTTACCGCTGCAGCCTTTAAATCTACAAACTAATTTCCGCTCTGAACAAACTATTGTGGAGTGGGTCAACATGGCGTTTAGGGCCGCATTTCCGCCAGTCGATGACCTCCGGCTTGGTGCGACTACTTATAGTGATGCGACCGCTTTTAGCACAGCTTCAACAGCCAGCGAAGTACAGGCGTTCGGTTACTTCGACACGCTGTCGAAACAGGCCGAGGCGCAGAAAATTTGTCAGCTGATTACTGCGGCACGCGAACAGGACCCCAGCGGCAGCATCGTGATTTTGCTGCGCACGCGTAAACAGGCCGAGCATATTTTACCGGCACTACGCGCGGCTGGAATACATTGGCAGGCCGCCGAGTTGGATAAGCTGTCTGACCAGGTCTGCGTCACCGACCTGATGACGATCACGCGCGCGTTACTCAACCCAGCCGATCGTATCGCCTGGTTGGCACTACTGCGGTTACCTATGTGCGGTCTCACGTTGCACGACTTGCTTGCTGTCGCTGGCACCACAGAAGCCGCCACGCAACAGCCAATACTCGAGCGCATTGCGGCCTATGAAAACAGCGCAGAATTTAGTGCAGATGCGAACAGCCGGCTAGCGATATTAAGCGACGTGTTCGCGGCCGCCTGGCAAACTCGACAGCGCAAACCGTTGCATTATGTAGTGGAGGGCGTGTGGCGGGCGTTGCGGGGAGACGCGATCTACGCGACGGCTGCCGAACGAGATTACTGCCAGCGCTATTTTGCGGCGCTGGAACAGCTGGTACAAAATGCCGAGCCTCTGCACTGGGCGGTAATCGAGGACAACATTGAGCGACAATACGCCGAAACGGCCCACGATAATGCTGCCACCGTACAGATCATGACTATTCACAAAGCCAAGGGGCTGGAATTTGATACAGTAATGCTGCCTTGCTTGCACCAGCGCGCGCAAGCTGACGCTGGCGAGTTATTGAATTGGTTTGATCCGGTGGATGATGATGGTCAATCGCCGTTGTTGGTCGGGCTAAACGATCAGTCGAGAAGCCCGCAGAAAACACTGTACAGCTATGTGCGTTTTTTAAAACGCCGACAGCAGCATTTGGAAAGTGCGCGATTGCTGTATGTCGCCTGTACCCGCGCCACACAGCGGCTATATCTTTTTAGCGGAATAAAGGAACAGGCGAAAACCGGTGAGCTAACGCCAGCGAGTAGCAGCGGGCTTGTGAGTCTTATCTGGCCTACCATTTGCGATAGCATTCAAGTGTTAGATGACGCCGCTGCGAAGCCGGAGAGTAAGCCTGCGATTGTGATTAAAGATCTTCAGCGCATTGCTCAAGTAGCACCTGTGCCGGCTGCACACGAGGCGAGTTTGCTGACATCATTTCGTGGCGCCGAATATAGCAATGATCCACAAATTTCTGTGCGAGCCAACCGTCTGGAGAAAATTGTCGGCACGGTGGTACACAGAAATCTCGAACAGTTAGTACGTGACGGGCTGAAGGGATGGAGCGTAGCAACACTGGATAGCATGCACATACGCTGGCAAACGCAGTTACGCCAATTGGGTTTAGACGCAAGTCACCTGCAAGAGGCAGTGAATGCTATTCACCTGGCAGTTAACAATGCGTTAACCGACGCTGACGCCGCCTGGATATTCGACGCTGACTATCCAGACAGCGCGGTTGAGTTGCCGTTGACCGTTCAAACCCTAACCGGCGGCAGCGAGCGCTATATTATTGATCGAACTTTTATACTTGCAGAAGGTACTCGCTGGATTATCGACTATAAAATCGTGCTCAATGACGAGGCTGCGGACCCCCTGGAATTTTTGCAAAAAAAGAGCGAACTCTATCGAGCGCAGCTGAGTACTTACAAGCAAGTCTTTCACCAAGCGGGTGAGGAAAAAATAAAGCTGGGGCTGTATTTTCCCATGCAGCAATTATTTACCGAACTTGAGCCCTAGACTAACACTCCGCTGTTTTAGCAAAGAGGTAAACCGATAAATGAAAAATCTAATAACTATCATCTTTTGCTGTGCGTTGTTAAGCGGCTGTGCCTATTCACGTAATGTGCGCGACTATTTTGTTGACCCGGCGGAGTATTGGTCAAATAAAGCAATTGTTGACTGCCGTGCAGCACAGAGCTTGCGCGAGTATCATCAACGCTGTTTGATCAACAGAAAAAGAAAGTTGCGAAACTCCTTTGGCGAACTGCCGGAGAACTGGCAGCAGGTATGCGCCAGCGATTATCAGGCTTTACAGAAGGGTAACAAGCAGTGCACGCTGGCGAGATCTAAACACAGTCAGGCACTTGGAGTGGAGGGCTAAAATTCGGCCTCGCTAAGCGTGCTGTCAGGTGCGCTGGATGGTTGCGTTAAGCGATGCCCAAGCTATGGCAAAGGAAAGCGCAATCACGCGGGAAAAATCTTGATACATTCATTTCTATCAACTTAAGGGAAAGCGCAATGAGCAGCTTTGAAGACAATAGCTATACTATCGGCAACACACCGTTGGTAAAGATTAACCGTATTTCCAGTGGTAACATTTACGCAAAAATAGAAGGGCGCAATCCTGCTTTTTCGGTCAAATGCCGAATAGGTTCCAGCATGATCTGGGCGGCGGAAAAAGACGGCAGTCTGAAACCGGGTATGGAGATTGTTGAGCCCACCAGCGGCAATACCGGTATCGCACTGGCGTTTGTAGCCAGCGCCCGCGGTTATGCTGTCACCTTGACCATGCCGTCCAGCATGAGTCTTGAACGGCGCCAATTGATGAAGGCGTTGGGTGCCAATGTGGTGCTGACCGAAGGCCCCAAAGGTATGCCCGGCGCGATTGCCAGGGCTAAGGAAATTGTTGCCGAGCAGCCCGAGAAATATTTTATGCCCAGCCAGTTCGATAATCCGGCTAACCCGGCAATACACGAGCAAACAACTGGCCCGGAAATATGGGATGACAGCAACGGCGAAATCGACGTATTGGTCTGCGGCGTAGGCACGGGAGGCACGCTTACCGGCGTGTCTCGATATATCAAAAATACGCGTGGCAAGGCCATCACCACGGTAGCTGTGGAGCCAAGCTCCAGCAACATAATTACTGCTGCAAAAACTGGTGCTGAGCCGAGTCACGCGCCGCATAAAATAGCCGGCATTGGCGCCGGTTTTCTGCCCGACAATCTCGATATGGCAATGGTTGACCAGGTTGAACAGGTCAGCGATGAAGACGCCATCAGCTGGGCGCGTAAATTGATGAAGCAGGAGGGGATTCTCTGCGGTATCTCCTGCGGTGCAGCAATGGCGGTTGCCGACAGGGTGTCGCAGCAACCCGAACACGCCGGCAAGATGATTATTGTTGTACTGCCAGACTCGGGCGAGCGCTATCTTTCGACCGCGCTGTTCGAAGGCGAGTTCACCGAAAATGAAACAGTGCAATAACGGCGTGGCGGCCGCAGTTAGTAGTTGCTGACGGCAGACGTTTTGACAAAGTTACCCAGGCTGCCCTGGTAATACATCTTGCCATCGGTATCCTCGATGATGGCAATGGTCGCCTGGTTTTCTTTCTTACGTATAAACAGAGAGGTAGCCACGGCTATTAACTGCGCCGTGTTTTTGCCGTTAATGCGGGTAAACAGCTTGCCTGCTACTTCGATTATCTGCAATTTATCTAACCTGGAGCCGGCAAACCGGGTGGTAACAGCCCGATATGAGCCCAAAAGTTTAGCTTGTTGTGCTTCCGTCAGCGAGGCCGGTATGAGCGCTTTTGGCGCTGCTACACCGAGTGCGGCAATTTGGTTTCGCGTGCGTATCTGGTCAAGGGAGCTTAGCAGTTGTTGCAGTTTTTTTTCGGAAGGGTCTTTAGCGAGGTTTGGCGCGGTCCATGCCAGCGAGCTGCAAGCGAAACACAGCAATCCTATTATAGCTACTCGCAAACGAGGGCGGAATTCGCCCTCATCGGGAGGCAGTATGGTGGCTACTGTGATTAACGCTAGGCTGTGGTCAATAAGATCAGGTTTATGGTTGCACTGCTCGCTCTATATCGCCAGGCCGGCGCAGCATCTTGTCTATCTCGCCAATGTGCTGCGATTCTTGCGCAATTTTTTGACGCGCGTATTCAACTACGAATACAGCGTCTTCCTCCTGAACAAGTTCCAGAAGCTGGCGGTACATTTCAACCCCTTCCAGCTCAAACTCAATGGCCTCCATCAGGATGTCCCGCATATCGTGCTTATGTGATTCCAGCAAAGGCCCGATACCCAGGCTAGGATGCTCCCCAAAGAAGGTAATTATCTCGCCCGCTTCGTGAGCGTGCGCCAGCGTTTCAGTAGCGGCGCTTCGCAACCAATCCACCACCGGTATACGGCTGTAGCCGAACACCATAAAGGAATAATGCGTATAGCGTACACAGCCGGATAATTCGTGCTCCATTATTAGATTGAGCTTTTCGATTACGGCATCATGATTGGCTAACTTATAATCCATGATCGTTCTCCTGTGGTTGGTGTCATGCGAAAATTGCCGCACTATTCTATGTTCATTGCCGAACTTTTGAAAGTAAGAAGTCAGTGCCATCGTGCAGGAAGGACTTCGGGTCACAAAATATGTCGAAGACGGGGGGCGGAAGTACATGCCTCCGCGTGCCGGATTGATCAGATTTACTTGCAACTCGCTCAGCGCTTACAATCCGTTCTTTGTGCTGATGCAGGTGCATAATTGCCGACCACACGTTTGCTGATACTTGCTATCGCCGCGGTACTGGCCATGGCTTCTGTGCCGGTTTTGGTGAAATCAACGAGTGCTAATGAAGTCACCATCGGCATTGCACGACTGCTTGTCGCCGTGCTGGCGTTTACTCCATTTATTCTTGGCCGCATTTACCTACGCCGTCTCAGCTGGCGTGATTGGGGAATACTCGCGTTAATAGGCTTTGTTTTTGGCGCGCATTGGTTATGTTATTTTCACAGCGTAAAACTGGCGACGGCGTCTATTGGCGCAATGGCTGTATCCACTTACGGAATGCAATATTTATTGCTGTCCTGGATCTTCCGAGGGGAAAGGCTTACGCCGTTAGAATGCGCAGGCGTTGGTCTATGTTTTGCAGGTTGCCTGGTAGTGACGCCGGAAGTCTCGTTAAGCAATGACATGACGCGCGGGGTTTTGCTTGGCGTGTTGAGCGCGTTTCTATATGCTTTTTTACCATTCCTGCATCAACAGTCCAGACACCTTGGTACAGGTGTCAGGAGTTGGGGGCAGTTTTCATTCGCGCTGCTGTTCTTTGTGCCGCTTCTGCCTTCGGCAAATTGGCAGCTGGCGCAATCTGACGTTTTTATTTTGTTGACGCTTGGACTATTGTGTACTGTATTTGCGCATGGACTGTGGGTGAAGGTCAGTACCGAGTTGCCACCGTTGTATACCAGTATGATCTACTACTTATACGTGCCGACCTCAATGCTTTTAAGCGTATTGTTTGTGGATGAGTCCTTGACTGCTGAAAAGCTGTCCGGGGCCGCAATGATCTTAACAGGCAGCGTCGGCATCACACTGTTTCGGTGGCGAGCGACGCATGCCTGACATAGCGCCTATCGCTGGTTGGCTTTCTTTTGTCCAGCGTTGTGATATGAGCTATTGGCGGCTGATCGATGAATGATTTCAGTTTGCAAACCCAATGAGTTAATGCGGTCAAACTCGGTGTTTGAAAATAAGTTGCAGTTCCAGATGGCTGTGTGGCGCTCGAGCACTGCCATGACATCTTGTCGCGTTAGAAACGGGCCCTCCTGAATGGTTTCGCGGGTCAGTAAAAACCAGACACCGCTGGCTTGCTGTATGCGTTCAGTGCGAAAATAACTTTTTGCTCGTTCACCCTTTCTGTAGTTCATGC
>JBBKXJ010000039.1:0-25805 GCA_037969395.1 Pseudomonadales bacterium | reverse complement strand
CGCTGTTACCTCGTTATCAGTTTCGCGAACAGAGTAGTGCGCCAAACAGAGTAAACCTGTTAGCATCGCGGCTGATTAATATGGGTCAATGGATCAACGGAGGATAGTACATGACACGCGCTACAACGCCCCGGCAACGTGTTTGCCACCCATTTCTTACGCGCCGCACTACATTATCGAAAGCCGTTGCGGCAGTAGTTATGGCCAGCGCCAGTGCAGCCCCCGCCCTCGCCCAGGATCTGATGCGTTTAGAGGAGATAATCGTTACCGCGACCAAGCGCAGTCAGAGCGTGCAGGATGTGCCGCTCGCCATCACGGCGTTTTCCGGTGAGTTTAGTAAAGCCGTCAATCTAAACGACGTAAAAGATCTGGTCTCTTTCACACCGGGCGTGACCGGTAACAGCCAGGACAGCTTTATCGATGCGATTAGCGTGCGTGGTATTCGCACCCAGGACTTCGGCATCGGTGGTGACCCTTCCGCCGCATTTTTCAAAAACGAATTGTATGAGGGACGCAACGGTGCAGCGGTGACCAGTCTGTATGACATGGAGCGCTCCGAGATCTTACGCGGCCCGCAAGGGTTTTTGTTCGGCCGTAATTCCATTGGCGGTGCGTTTAGCGTACATACCAAAAAAGCCGATATTGACGGCGGCTATTCAGGGTATATGGACCTCGATGTTGCCGAGCGTAACCACGTAGCAACCGAGGGTGCGATCAATTTGCCGGTAAACGACAATTTTGCGATGCGGCTGGCGGGTTATTATTCTACCGAAGACGGCTTTGTCGAAAATCAGTTTGACGGCGAAGACTTGATCGAACATGATAAATGGGCGTTGCGCTGGTCAACCTCGTTTGAAGTCGGCGCATTGACCGCCAGCACGACAGTGGAATACGAAACACGCGAACAGTCCGGCTCGGTGTACCGGGCGATAGATCGCGGCGCAACCTGGGATACATTAGTAGAGGCCTTCGGCACCGGCATTACCCCGCTGGGTGGAGAAGAAGATGTCGACGTTGATCTTGCTCGTGGAGACAACGATGATGCCGACATCCTGTCGCTGGGAGTGCGCATCGACTACGAAATGAACTGGGCAACACTGACGTCCAACACCGGCTATAAGGATCACGATTTTTATTACAACGAAGACTACGACGGTACGCCGCTTAATATTAACAACTACCGGCAAGATCAGGAGGGCACGTATTTCCAGCAGGAGCTACGGCTGACATCCAATACCGAAAGCCCCTTCTCCTGGTATGCCGGTGTGGCCTACTACGATGAAGATGTCGATACCGAATTTGCTAACGCCGGTGCAGAAGATTCCATGTGTCAGTATTACTATGGCAGTAGCTGCGCCGATTACATCGGCGGTTTTACCCCGACTGCCAGTGGCATGTTGATCGAGCCGGGCAGCATTAGTGGTGACTACAAAGGTTGGGGTGCATACGTCGACCTTACCTACAGCATAGCTGAGCAGTTAGACCTCAGTCTGGGCGTACGTTACAGCGATGATGAAAAAGACTTCACCATCAACGTGCCCACGCCAACCAGTGAGCTTGGGCCTTTCTGGGCATATCAATTCTCCACCGATGGTGACATTAGCGACACGAAATCCTGGGACGACGTGCAGACACGCTTGCTCGCCCGCTACACACCGACTGACTCCACCATGTTTTTCGCCAGCTACACCGAGGGCTTCAAATCGGGCGGCTTTGGTAGCTTCGCGCTGAATGATGCCGCTGGCAATAAAGTCGGCGGGGGGCAGGTGGCGGTGAGCCAGGCTGATGGCTTTACGCCTAATCCGTTCGACCCTGAAACGGTGGATTCCTATGAAATCGGTTATAAAGGTAAAGGATCGATGCTTGGCAATGTGACCAACATTACCCTGACCGCTTTTTACTATGAATACGATGACCTGCAGGTAGTAGTGTCCGATAGTGTTGGCTCTGCGAGTGTGGAAAACGCAGCTGAAGTTGAAAGCCTCGGCGTTGAAGGTACGATCAGAACCTTCCTCGGTGACAACTTCGATTTGTACATCGCCGCCTCGTGGCTGGACAGCGAAGCGAACGACCTGCAAGCGATTTGCGGGCTTGAGGATGTTAATGGTTGTGAAGGCAGTTCACTGTACTGGGCCCCTGAATTTTCCGGCGCTATGGTGTTGAATGGGGTTTTTCCAGCGGCCAACGGCGCGATCATCGGTAGCCTCGAAATGTTCTTCGAGTCGGAGCGTGGTGGCGGTTTTGAGGATCTGAATGAGACCAAAATTGATGCCTACCAGGAAGTTGCGTTGCGCGTCGGTTACGAGGCAGAAGCTAACTGGTCGGTCGGTTTGTATGTGGAAAACCTGACCGACGAATTTACCTGGGACGGTATGAACAACAACGGCGGGCTTATACCCGCGCATTTCTTTGGTCCAAAACGACCGCGTACATTTGGTATAACTTTTGGCTACGAATGGGACTAGTGCGGCTACCAGCGCTACTACCTACTGTCGAAAGGGTACTTCGCAAGGTGGGGCCACCATGTCTGACAGCGACGCGCAGCAACTCGCCGCGTTTTTAGCGGCACATCCTGACATCGAACTGTTCGAAGTCATACTGCCCGATATTAACGGCAGGCTGCGTGGCAAATGGTTGCCGCGCGCTAATATAGAAAGGGCTTTCGCCGGTGGATTAAAGCTGCCGCTGAGTACGCTGGCGTTCGATGTGTGGGGGCGTGATCCCGAAGCCTGGGTTTACAGCAGCGGTGATGCCGACGGCATTTGCGTGGCAGACTCACGTTCGCTGGCGTTAGTGCCGTGGTTGCAGCGACCCACTGGTCAGGTTTTACTGTCGCTCAATAATATCTCCGGCGCGCCGTGCGCCTACGATCCGCGCGCTATTCTCAAGCGCTTGATGGCGCGTAGTGCTGAACTTGGTTTGACGCCAGTGCTGGCGACCGAGATGGAGTTTTATCTGTTTCAGGCCGAGTGTGATGCCGCGGGTATACCGCTACACACGCAAACCAATTCCAGGGGCTTGCCCGCTACCGGTGGTCAAACCTATGGCATTGATGCGATGCAGGAGATGTCGGCTTTTATGCACGGCATACGCGATGCCTGTATGGTGCAGAATTTGCCCATAGACACGCTGATTACCGAGTCAGCCCCTTCGCAGTACGAAATCAATTTATACCATCAATCCGATGCGCTGCTGGCGGCAGACCAGGGGCTAATGTTGCAGCGAGCCATCAAGGGGGTGGCAGCACAACACGGTATGCGGGCATCGTTTATGGCCAAACCTTTCACCGATTTAGCCGGTAACGGCATGCATGTGCATTGCAGCATGGTCACTGAAGACGGTAGCAACGCTTTCGACAACGGCACCGATGCAGGTAACGAGCTGTTAGGCCATGCCATAGCCGGCGCACTCGCAAGCATGCAAGACAGTATGTTGTTGCTAGCCCCGCACCTGAATTCCTTTCGCCGCTTTGTGCACGGCACTCACGCACCGATGACACCCACTTGGGGCTACGAGAACCGCACCGTGGCCGTGCGTGTGCCGGCCGACACGCACAACGCCATGCGCATAGAACACCGTGTAGCAGGCGCCGACGCCAGCCCGCATTTGGCGATTGCCGCTATTGTCGCCGGCATGCTCTACGGCATTGAGAACAAGCTGTTGCCACCCGAGCCGGTTGTGGGCGACGCATATCAGCAATACCCTCCCAGCCTGCCCAACAATTGGCAGGACGCTGTGGATCGGTTTGTGCAGTCAGAGTTTATCCACGACTATCTGGGTGCAGAGTTCCAGCGTGTTTACGCGTCGACCAAACAGCAGGAGATCGATGAATTCGACAAGCATGTTACGCCGCTTGAGTATGAGGTGTATTTGTAGCAATTAGTTTTTCGGCGTGCGCATCCTGCGGTAGGGTGCGCTGTGCGCACGTACTAATATTTACGCAGAAACTTTCTCTCCAGGCCTTTGCAAATACTGCTGCAAAGGATCCCCATCGCTATAGCCCTCACTGCTCATCAACGAATCAATAAACAAGTAAAACAACTCGGACTGCATATTGATGTCGAGCTTGGCGTAGGCGTTTTTTGCTTTAATCAACTGCGCCGGGAAGTGCGCGCTTGTTGTCGCAGGTATTAGCCCGGCGATGTGTTGGCTGAATTGTGCGATTGACGACATGGGCGTTTAATCAGGCGCTAACAGCAATGCTACGTTATCTTCCCGGCGGCGAGAAGGTACAAAAATTCCAATGCCAGCGTCGCTGCCGCCAGCGAAGTAATGTCGGCGTGATCGTAGGCTGGAGCGACTTCTACAATATCCATGCCGACCAGATTGCAGCCACGTAAACCGCGCATGATTTTCAACGCCTTGTCGGAACTCAGGCCGCCGACCACGGGAGTGCCAGTGCCGGGTGCGAACGCGGGGTCGAGGCAGTCGATATCAAAGGAAATATACGCGGGCGTGTCGCCAACCCGTGCCTTAATGGTCTCGACAATTTCCGCAGCCGAGCTGTCGTTGGTCAAGGCGGCGTCCAGCACCAGAAAGGGGTGGTCGGGGCGATCATACTCGGTGCGTATGCCAACCTGCACCGAAGTGGCGGTGTTGATAATCCCCTCCTGTGGTGCCAGGTAAAACATATTGCCGTGGTAGTACTTGTCGTCTACTGCTTCGGTGTCGGTATGGGCGTCAAAATGAATCAGCGACACGGGGCCATGAGCTTTGCAATGCGCGCGCAGCAGGGGCAGGGCGACGAAGTGATCGCCACCAAATGACAACAGCTTTTTACCGGACTGTAAGATAGCGCCGGCATGCTCCTCAATGTTCGCACAGGTAGCGGCACTCTCACCGATGGCTATCTCGAGGTCGCCGTAATCGATGACATCGAGGTGCTCGTAGACGCTAAAATCCCACGGCCAACGCTTCTCTTCCCAACCAAGATTGGCTGAAGCCTGACGGATGCCGTTGGGTCCGAAGCGCGCGCCCGACCGGCCCGATGTGCCGAGATCGTAAGGAATACCCATTACCGCCACTTCTGCCTTGCTACTTAAGTCGCGCGTTAGTCGTCGTCCCATAAAACTGAACAGGTTGCCGTACATGGATACGCTGTCGCGGTTTTGACTGAAAGGGTCTGTGTTGTGGTTTGCCATTGCGAACTTCTCTGCTGGGAAGGCAGTACAATCATCAGGCTGCTGTAAGCCTGGCAGTTGCTACTAATGTAGCCATCCTACCCTAAAAGAGTGGTAACGGCCCACCAGTTTGGCGCTTGAATTCAGGCTCTCGGATTGCCTACAACTGTGAGTCGACCCTGCGACTCACGGTCAGTTAAATAGTCGGCAATGGCAGTCGCAGATAGCGGTTTACTAAACAAATAGCCCTGCATATAGTCGCAATGTTCCCGCTTCAGAAACGCCGATTGATACTGTTCCTCTATGCCTTCCGCAACAACTTCAAGATTGAGCGAATGCGCCATGGTTATGATGGCTGAGAGTAATGTGCTGTTTTCCTTCTCGTCGATTTTGGCGATGAAGCTGCGATCTATTTTTAACACGTCTATCGGCAAATTGGTCAGGTAGCTCAGTGATGAGTAGCCGGTGCCGAAGTCGTCCAGCGCGATCCTGATACCGAGATCGTGTAGCTGTTGCAGCGTGTCGACTACTTCCGCTGTGCCTTCAATGATGGCAGTTTCAGTCAGCTCAACATAAACCGACTGTGGCGCAACCTTTTGCGCCAGCAGGACGCGTCGTAGATGGTCCACAAAGCAGGGTTTGCCGAGTTGAACGCCGGAGACATTGATAGCGACTTTGATGTCATCTAAACCCTGCGCATGCCATTGATTAAGCTGCCTGATCGCTTCTTCAATAACCCATTCGCCAATAGCAATGATCTTGCCGCTTTCTTCCGCCAAGGGAATAAACACATCGGGTGGGATAAAGCCCAGCTCCGGATCATTCCAGCGTATCAACGCTTCGAGATAGCAGGCGCGCGAATTCTGACAGTCAACAATCGGTTGATAAACTAGTTCGAACGCGCCGTTCTCTATAGCGGTATGTAACTTCTGGTCGAGTTGAACACGCTTGTTCGACTGTGCACCAATCGCAGCGGAAAAGCACTGATACGTATTTTTTCCAGCTTGCTTGGCGTGATACATCGCGAGGTCGGCATTCTTGAGTAATTCTTGCAGCGTAGCGCCGTCGTTCGGGTAGGCCGCAATACCGATACTCGCGCCGATATAGTACTCCTGCTCGTCGATTTTAACCGGCAAACTAAGTATGTTTATTATGCGTTGCGCGACCTGGGCGGCCACGGCAGCACTCGCCAATTGACTCAGTAGTACAGTAAACTCATCGCCGCCCAGCCGAGCAAGCGTAGCATTGCATGCGCCGGCCTCGGACCTGCTCAGGTAATCACTGCCGCGTAAATTGGCGGTTATGCGTTTGGCGACCTGCTGTAACAGCGTATCCCCGGCAGCATGGCCGAGCGTATCATTAATATGCTTGAAATTATCAAGATCAATAAACAGCAGCGCGAGACAGAAACCTTCCTGTTTCGCAAGTTCCATTTCATGTTGCACAGACCTAAAAAACATTAACCGGTTGGGCAGGCCGGTGAGCGCATCGCTGTAAGCCAAATTTTCAATTTGTTGGTGCGATTGCTGTAATCGCACGCTCATTGTGTTGAATGCAGTGTTGAGTTCGCTAAACTCATCCCTGCCGATGACAGGCACGGTGACCAGCGCGCTGGTGGAGCCAACGTTTGCCAGCGCCGCGCGCAAACGTTGTATTGGCGCAAGAATTTGTGACGTAAGAATAATAATCAGTACCGGCACGGCGCAGACAAGTGCGAGTAAAAGCACTGAGGCTACTGTAACAGCAGCCTGCCTGCTGGCGGCTAGTATGGTGCTTTCGGGTAGTAATGCGTGCAGGCCAAAACCGGACTTTAGTGCAATCTGTTTGTGCAGAAACGTTTGTCCGGCCAATTGTATATCGCGAAACTGCTGGTTGTTCGGTAGCGTAGGCATGGCTTCTTCGGCGGAAGTTTTATGTCGCTGCAGAGTGTTGTCGGTGCCGCCGCCGTTAATCCAGATTTTGCCCGCAGGATCAGTGAGAACCAGCCCGCCTTCGCCAGCCCACGAAACCTCGGCTATCTCGGCAATGAGTGGGTCGAGGTCAATGCTCATTAGCAGAAATCCGCGCAGCGTTTTGGATGCATTAAAAGCGTCGGTGGCGGGATTGATCAGACTGATGCGTTTTGAAACATAAAGCGCCAGCTTGTCGTTGTCAGGATTAACGCGCATGCGCAGTAGTAAGTTTTCCGGGGCGGCGCGCAGCAGATTAAAATATGCAGTACTGCCTTCTTCCTCAGTTTTGTTGGCCAGCCATGGAGAAACCACGCGGATATCCTCGAAGCCGTCAGGCAATATTACCCTTAGTTCAAAATAGTCCGGGTAGACTAATTGCAGGCTGACAAACTTTTGCTCCAATGGCCGTTGCAGCAAGCTATAGCGCTCTTCCTCATCGTCGGTAAGAAGGTATTTCTTTATTAGTTGGTCGTCGGCAATAAGCTCGACGTTGGCTTTTGCGATATCGATGCTGCGGTCCAGCCGGGTGCCAATTCTATTCAATAAAACCGATGCTTGCTCGATGTTCTTTTGCTCAGCGTCATTTTTTAGCTGGTAGTACATTACTGCACCCACTACCAGGAGCGGGGCTGCGATGAGAGGAATGAGCAACAGCGGCAGCTTATGTGTAAGTTTCATTGTTACAACTACCTAGCGTAATACGCGCGTCATTATCTGATTGCGCCGTCGCTGCGCCCGCGGTGGCAGTGGCGCATAGTATTCGGAGTTTTGCAGCTGTTGCTCGGCGGGATAAATTAACGGGTCATCAATAAACTCTGCCGGCAGGTGTTGCGCGGCCGCTGTGTTCGGGCTGGCGTAAGCAACGTATTGTGCGAGCTGCGCGGCATTTTCCGGCTCGTTGATAAAGTTTAAAAACTGATAGGCAAGATCAGGGTTGTGAGATTTGGCGCCTATCGCCAGATAATCGATCCAGATATTGCCGCCCTCTGCGGGGAGTACATAGGTCAGCTTGTCACTGTACTGTCGGAGAAACAACGCATCGCCGTTGTAAACCATGGCGACGGTGATGTCACCGGTGAGCAATGGAGAGTGGGGATTTTTTGGCAAATCAAGGTACGATTTTACGAAAGGCTTCTGCTTCAGCAGCAAAAATTCAACTGCTTCGATATGTGTTTTGTCACTACTGTTGGCAGAATAGCCCAATGTCTTCAACCCCATGCTGATCAGGTCGCGTCCATCCTCAACCATACATATTTTGCCGCGCAATTCCGGCGCCGGATCGAACAACTGCTTCCAGGTGGTTATGGGGGTTGTGAGTAGATCGTGCCGATAGACGATCCCAAGCGTTCCCCAAAAATACGGAATTGCATAATTTTTTGCGTTCGGAAACGCCGTGCGCAGTTCGGCGTCAATATGTTTCAGGTTGGCTATTTTCGGCGCATTGATTCGGGCCAGCCAATCGCGTTTGACATAGCTGCGTAGATCGATACCGGAGGTTAAAATTAGATCATAGCCAGCGGCGTTGCTGTCGAGTAGCTTCGCGGTGCGTTCTTCATCAGAGCCGAAATTTACCTGAGCGACTTTGGCGTTGTATTCGCGTTCAAAGCGTGCAACGAGGCTGGCGTCGAGATATTCATTCCAGATAAGGATAACTAATCGCTGCTCGGCGACCACTGCATGAGCATGTGTCGACAGGGCGATAAGAAATATCGCCCCCAGACACTGAACCACTGTGTTTTTTACTCGCTGCATTGAGTTACTTTATATCGTCCCTGATCATTTCAGCCTAGTCAAGACGGGTTGTGTCAACAACACGTGGAGACGCAGGTCAATCAGCGATGCCGTCCAGTCGACAGAAATGGCGGACATTGCTCACGCTTTGAATGTTGCGTGCAAGCCGATTGCCAGCGAGTTCCGGTTTTGGGTCCAGGGCTGCTTCCCAATTCTTCAGCGTGGCTATAGCTAAGGAATGGGAACCAACTAACTTGAACATTATTGCGCCGCTTTTTTTGTCTTAAAGGGTCGTTCGTCTTCGAGACGCGGTAACAGGCGCATAGTCGAACTATGTAACTGTTATCGCACCAAAAGTAGGCCCTTGAGGGGACGAAGAAGGCGGGCGAAAAGACTAGCAAGAACGTCAAGTTATTTCGTGACCGTTCCTAAGCACTGCGATTAAGGAAGACACGCATCAGCGTTTTTAAGTCGTCCAGCGTGCGTCGGGCGCGCACGCCGCGTTGGCTCGCTACCACCAGTAACAGCGCATGAGTAAACTCCAGATGAGCCCGGCCCAGTCGCTGCAGTTCGGTATTGGACTCGATCATTCCCAAACGCCTGAAGATTCTGACCAACGCGGCTATCATCAATTGGTCGTGTTGGGTATCCAGCGCACGTAGTTCGGGCACGGCGAACAAAGCCTGCACCAGGGGCAGCACGCCCTGCTGTTTGCGATACACCGTCAGCAACGCGTTGCTGTACTGCTCAACAAAACCATCGCAGCCTAATGCTGATAAATCCCAGCTTTCTACTTCGACTATTACACCGCTTATCTCCGCCAGCCAGTGCTCGCCGAGCGCATACATAATTGCGTATTTGTTGGGGAAATAGTGGTACAGCGCGCCCACGGATATACCCAGTTCTTTGGCGATCAAAATGGTGGTGAGATCATCGAGGCCGACTTTTTCCAGCAGGCTGGCGGTCGCCCCAAGAATTTGTTGAATGCGCTGCTCCGAACGCTTTTGCAGAGGCGCGCGGCGTGGTAGCAACGAGTTGGTTTTTCCCGGTACCCTCGCCTGCGCCATGAGCTGACTTACAGCCTGTCGCGCAGCGAGTAATACAACATGCCCGCCACCAGCCCTGGTCGGCGTAACAAGGTGCCGCCGGGGAAGCTGTGAGTCGGCACTTTCGCCATCACATCGAAACGTTCGGCCGTGCCGCTGATCGCTTCAGCAAGCAGCTTGCCGGCCAGAGTAGCTGTCGGTACGCCATGTCCCGAATAACCGTGGGCAAAAAATATGTTGGTTGCCAACCGGCCGAAGTGCGGCATGCGCTTTAACGTGATCGCCAGCGTACCGCCCCAGGCGTAGTCGATGCGCGTATTCTCCAGCTGTGGATACACGCGCAGCATATATTTGCGCACAAAGGATTTTATGTCACGCGGGAAGCGGCTGCTGTAGTTTTCGCCGCCGCCGAACAGCAAGCGATTGTCGGCAGAAAGCTTCCAGTAATTGATGACAAACAGCGTGTCCGACACTGCAACATCGTCGCGGATTAACTCGCGTGACTTTGCCTCGCCCAACGGTTCGGTGGCCAACACAAAATTATTAATGGGCATAATCTTATGCGCCAATTTGGTCTCCAATTTATCGAGATAACCGTTGCAGCCTAACACCAGAAAGTCGGCTTTAACCGAGCCATGTTCAGTGGTAACTAGCGCCGGCTCGGTTTTCTTAATGGCGATCACGCGGCTGGATTCGAATATTTTAACCCCGGCTTTTTTTGCGGCGGTTGCAATGCCCAGTAGAAAATTCAATGGATGCAAGTGGGCTGAATCGTGATCGACTATGCCACCGTAGAATTTTTTTGAGCCCAACATCGCGTCCACTTCTGCTTTGTCGACATAGCGACCATTTTGATAGCCATATCGGGTGCGCATATGCTCAGCATCGCGCTTTAGCTCCTCTGCGTCGCCGGGCTTGGCAGCAACATGTAGTTGGCCATGCTTGAGATCGCACCGAATACCATGTGTTGCAATCAGCTGTTTCACCAGTTCGACTGCTTCCAGGCTGAGATCCCACAGCTGGCGCGCGTGTTGGTCGCCGAGCTGTTTTTCCAGCGCCTGTTGACCATTGCGTTGACCGATGCCGACATGACCACCGTTGCGCCCCGAAGCCCCCCAGCCAACTCGCTGCGCTTCCAGCAGCACAACACTGTAGCCGCGTTCAGCGAGGTGTAATGCTGCCGACAGGCCAGTGTAGCCGCCGCCGACCACGCACACGTCAGTGCTGATGTCGCTTGCCAGAACAGCATATTTTTCGTCCGCGTTGGCAGTTGCCGAGTAATACGAATCGGTGTGGCCAGCATTGTTCAGCGGGCTAGTTTGGCTTTGCTCCGATGCAACGCTCATAAAAACTCGGCTTTAATAGTAGGAGAGAGTGTGAAGACGCGAAGTAGTATTTACACATTATTGAATATTTATTCGGTTTATGGTTGAATCTTAATATGCTCCGAAAAACTTATCAAGCGCGAGGTTTGCTCAACCTGCGCGCATTGCACGAGCATTCAGACGCATAAGAGATAAGCCGCTTCAGGAAATCAGGGTAGGTGTAATGGAAAGCATAAAGAAATGGCTTAAAGATAATCGCATTACCGAAATTGAGTGTCTTGTTCCCGATATGACCGGCAATGCGCGCGGTAAATTTATTCCGGCAAACAAGTTTATCCAGCAGGAAAGTCCACGCCTTCCCGAAAGCATTCTGATTCAAACCGTAACCGGTGACTGGGCCGACGAGCATGACGAACTCGTCGACCCGGCTGACCGCGACATGGTGTTAGAACCCGATGCGAATACCATTCGCGTCGTGCCCTGGGCTACCGAACCCACCGCGCAGATTATTCATGACTGCTATGATATGCAGGGTAATCTACACCCTCTGTCGACCAGGAACGTGCTACGCCGTGTGCTCGCTAAATTCGAGGCCGAAGGCCTGCAGCCGGTGACCGCGCCTGAGCTGGAGTTTTATCTGATCAAACAAAATGCCGACCCCACCGCTGAGCTGCAGCCACCGGTCGGCCGCTCGGGTCGCCCTGAGGCTTCACGGCAATCGTACAGCATTGATGCAGTCAACGAGTTCGAAGAAATTTTCGAAGCGATGTACGACTACTGCGAAGCGCAACGACTCGACGTGGATACGCTTATTCATGAAACTGGCGTTGCGCAATTTGAAGTCAACTTTCTGCACGGCGACCCGCTGAATCTGGCCGATCAGGTGTTTACCTTCAAGCGCACCATGCGAGAGACGGCGTTGCGGCACAATGTATATGCGACGTTTATGTCTAAACCGATGCGCGACGAGCCGGGCAGCTCAATGCACATTCATCAAAGCCTGTTAAACAAAAGTACCGGCCAAAACATATTCGCGGAAGCAAACGGCGAAAAAACACAGGCCTTCAGGCACTACCTCGGCGGCATGCAAAAATACACGCCGCAGCTGCTCAGTTTTTTTGCGCCGAATGTCAATGCCTACCGACGCTTCGCTAAAGATCTCTCGGCACCGGTCAATCTCAACTGGGGCTGTGACAACCGCACTACCGGCTTGCGTGTACCCAACAGCTCGCCTGAGGGGACTCGGATAGAAAATCGATTTTCGGGCGCCGATGCCAACCCGTATCTCGCCCTGGCAGCGTCACTGGCCAGCGGTTAACTTGGCATGCAGAATAAAATCGAACCCACCGCTGCCAGTGAGGGGAGTTCCTACGACGAAGAAATTACGGTACCGCGTTCTCTGGAAGAGGGCTTGCGCGGTTTGGATGAATATCCGGAAATGGTCGATTTGATCGGCGAGAAGTTTATTGTTGCCTATCGCGCCGTGAAGCTGCAGGAGTATGAAACGTTTAACCAGGTTATCAGTTCGTGGGAGCGAGAGTTCCTGTTGTTAAACGTGTAGCGATGTAGACGCCGTCGATGAGCAATGCCCGCGCGGCAACAAGTCGCAAACTCAGTTTTGAACAGAGCTTTAAGTACTCGGTCTATTTTCTACTTTGCATAAACATCTTTCTGTTTTTGCACGAAGAATGGTTAGCTTCCAATCATCTATTTGCCGGCGGCGTGTCACTGACGCACGTTATTCAGGCTTTTGCGCAAACTATCGACACCACCGCCTGGGTTGTTTTACTGCTGTTGTTCGAACTCGAAACTTTTGTACTCGACGATAATAAAATTAAAGGGCGGCTTAAGTGGTCCATCCACGGCGTGCGTGCTGCCTGCTATGTGATTATTGTTTACGCCGTGTACGGCTATTCGGTAAAGTGTTTCGATTTATATCAGTTCTTTGCCTTGCCGGCTGAAGATTTGTGCTCACTGCCAGGTTATTCATTTATGACCACGCTGGACGAATTCACCAAAGTCAGCCGCAGTAACTGTATGAAGTTGAGTGAATCGACTGAACTGTTTGGCATCAATACGGCAACCGTGGTCACCGACGCCAACACCCTCGCAGCGGTAATACGTCTGGCATGGAGCGACATCGTCAACTCGGTCACATGGGTATTGGTGGTGCTGATGCTGGAGGTCGACGTTCGACTGCAGCTAAAAGGCAGGCTACAGGGTTCTATGCTCACTTTTAGCAAGCGGTTCAAGGCATTGCTGTACACGATTCTTCTATGTGCCGCTATCTACTGGGGAGTCGCCGGCGATTTTGTCGATTTTTGGGACGCGCTCCTGTGGATCGTCGCCTTTATTTTTATCGAAAAGAATTTGTTCGACTGGAACGCGGAAGCCAGGGCGCTCAAAACGACCGACTGATTCTCTGTATCTTAAAACCAGCTTAAGGCGCGCTGCTATGGATCAAGGAACACAAACCCTTAAAGAATATCGCGCGCCAACATCACTTGGCAGAAATGCCGCTATCGCACTGATAATTGCTTCAGGGTTTTGGCTGCTCTCATCCATGCATGTTGCCGGGGAGTCCTGGGGGGCGCTCGGGTTGCTGCCCACGCTGTTAGTGCTTGTTGTGGCTGTATATACGCGAGCGCCGTTTGAATCGCTTTTAACAGGTGCGCTGGCCGGCATGCTGATGCTGGACAATCAGAACCTGATCACCCCCCTGTCTGAAAATCTGGCCGCCGTAATGGCCGACGAGACGATTGTTTGGGTGGTGCTGGTTTGTGGTTTGATGGGTGGGCTAATCACCTTGCTGGAGATAAGCGGATGTTTAGGCAGCTTCAGTAAATGGTTACGAGGGAAAATAAAAACCGAGAGGCAAGCACTATTAACCACATTCTTCATAGGGCTGGTTGTTTTCATCGACGATTATCTTAACTGCCTTGCGGTGTCATCATCGGTAAAAAAACTCACTGACTACTATCAAGTCTCACGCGAAAAGCTTGCCTACATTATCGATTCAACTGCTGCACCGATGTGTGTGATTGCGCCCGTGTCTACCTGGGCGGTTTTCTTCGCCGGCCTGCTGGAAGCGAATGGCCTGGCCGAGTCGGGCAAAGGGCTTGGCGTTTATATTTCCGCAATCCCCTACATGGTGTACGGCTGGGTAGCCCTGCTGGTGGTGTTTCTGGTCGCAGCCGGCATTCTCGGTGATATTGGGCCGATGAAAAAAGCGGAAGCCAGGGCCAAGGCGGGGCAGCCTATTCCTGATGATTTTGTAGGTCAGGAAATCGAGGTCGATGAGAGCATGCACAAACCGCAGAGCAGTGCCATGGGGTTGTTCAACTTTGCCTTTCCGATGGTCGTACTGATTGCAGCAACGGTTTATTACGATATCGATTTATTGAAGGGGGTTATCCTGGCAGTTGCCGTCACCATAGGCCTTTATTACGTGCAGGGTCTGCTTACTTTCGAGCAGCAAATCAAAGCCGTCTTTCAGGGCTTTAAGATAATGTTGTACCCCCTCTCTACCGTCATTGCCGGGTTTATGCTGAAAGAGGTGAACGATTCACTGGGCATGACCAACTATGTGATCAACTCGGTGACACCGTTAATGAGTCGTGAGACGCTGCCCGCACTGGTGTTTCTCATTATGGCAAGCGTCGTGTTCGGCACCGCGTCCAGTTGGGGGGTGTTTGTGATTGCCATTCCCATTGTGATTCCGATCGCAATCGGTGTTGATGCGCATATGCCGCTGGTGATTGGCGCGCTGCTTTCGGCATCGTCGTTTGGCAGTCATGCATGTTTCTTTAGTGACTCAACGGTGCTGGCTGCACAGGGCGCCGGATGTTCTCCAATGGCGCATGCATTTACGCAAATACCGTATGCAGCGCTGGGTGCGGTGGTTAGTTTTGGCATCTTTATCGTGCTGGGTTATTCACTCGCTTAGGAATGGTCAGGTCGACTGCCGGTAAATTGAGGCCGAACTCTCTGGCGCACTCTTTGGCAATGTCATAGCCGGCATCCGCATGGCGCATTACGCCTGATGCAGGGTCGTTCCACAGTACGCGTTTTATCCGTTCAGCCGCCGCATCGGTACCGTCGCAGCATATGACCAAACCGGCGTGCTGAGAATAGCCCATGCCGACACCGCCGCCGTGGTGAAATGAAACCCAGGTCGCACCACCCGAGGTGCTGAGCATCAGGTTGAGCAAGGTCCAGTCAGACACTGCGTCGGAGCCATCCAGCATGGCTTCGGTTTCGCGATTAGGGCTAGCCACGGAGCCGGAGTCGAGGTGATCCCGACCAATAACAACGGGTGCCTTCAATTCGCCATTCTTCACCATTTCATTGAACGCCAGTCCAAGCCTGTCTCTGTCGCCCAGACCTACCCAGCAAATACGGGCGGGCAGGCCCTGAAATTCAATGCGCTCCCTGGCCATGTCCAGCCAATTATGTAAGTGTGCGTCATCGGGAATCAGTTCTTTCACTTTGGCGTCGGTTTTATAAATATCTTCCGGATCGCCCGACAGGGCAACCCAGCGAAAAGGGCCAATGCCCCGACAGAACAGCGGCCGAATGTATGCCGGTACAAAACCGGGAAAATCGAACGCATTTTTGACACCTCTGTCCTTCGCTTCCTGGCGAATATTATTTCCGTAATCAACGGTAGCAATACCCTGGCTATGGAAGTCGAGCATCGCCTGCACATGAATCGCCATGGAGTCCCTGGCTGCGTCGGCGACTTTCGCCGGGTTGTTTTCTGCTTCGTCTCTCCATTGGACCAAATTCCAGCCAATTGGCAGGTAGCCGTTGACCGGATCGTGAGCCGATGTCTGGTCGGTGACCAGATCCGGTTTTATTCCTTTTTGAACCATTTCCGGCAGTAGTTCCGCCGCATTGCCTAACACCGCAACAGAAATTGCCTTACCCTCCGCGTGCGCAGCATCAATGATTTTTAACGCGGCTTCGATGCTGGGGGCGCTGGTATCGACGTAGCGATTCTTCAGCCGAAAATCGATGCGGGTTTGATCGCATTCGATTGCCAGCATTGAAAAACCAGCCATGGTAGCCGCCAGCGGCTGCGCGCCACCCATACCGCCAAGACCGGCGGTCAGTATCCATTTGCCGGCTGGATTATTGTTAAAATGTTGCCGCCCGGCTTCCACGAAGGTTTCATAGGTGCCCTGCAGAATGCCCTGCGAGCCGATATAGATCCAGCTGCCGGCGGTCATCTGGCCGTACATCATCAGGTCTTTCTTATCCAACTCGTTAAAGTGTTCCCAATTTGACCATGCGGGCACAAGGTTGGAATTAGCAATTAGAACGCGCGGCGCATCGACGTGGGTCTTGAATACCCCAACCGGTTTACCGGATTGAATACACAGACTTTCATCGTCATTAAGCGCGGTCAGGGTTTCGAGAATTTGGTCGTAACACTCCCAGTTTCTGGCGGCGCGACCAATGCCACCGTACACCACTAAATCTTGCGGGCGCTCGGCCACCTCGGGGTCCAGATTGTTTTGCAGCATGCGGTATGGCGCTTCGGTCAACCAGCTTTTGCAGTTCAGTTCTGTGCCGCGGGGGGCGCGGATTTTTCGGCTGGCATCGTGCCGTGTTTTTTTACTAAAAGACATAGGGTGTTAGCCTCTTTAGCGATAACGGTTGAGGGGGACACAACATTAGCTATTGTTGGCGGTAAGATAGCGCGCTTCCAGATCATAGCGACTGCTGGGATAGATCATATTGACAGCAGTAACCACCACGCCGCCATGCCAGGTGCGGCGCGTGAGCTGCAGACAGGGTTCACTGCCGGGTATAGCCAGGTGAGTGGTAACAAATTCATCCGGCATATTGGCCTGCACGATATGTTCATATTCGTCTGGACGAATTTGGCTGATGAGATAGTCGGTGGTAGTGGTTTGGGTAAAATCGACATTGATAAAATCAGGCACCTTGGCCGCATTCACATGCCGGGACTCTAATTGAATAGGCACATCGTCCTGGTAGTGTACGACCACAACGTGAAACAGCGGGCAGCCCTTCTCAACCGCCATACGCCGCGCTACCTCACCCTTGGCTTTCACTTTCGTTAACGTTAAAACCTCGGCTCGATGCAGCTTGCCCTGTGATTTTATTTCGTCGGCGATTGAGCGTAGCTCGATCAGGCTGGCGTGGCGCGGCGGTTCAGCAACAAATGTGCCGACGCCATGAACACGCATTAACAATCCTTCGGCGGTAAGCTCGCGTAATGGGCGATTAATCGTCATGCGGCTGGCCCCCAATTCGGCTGCAAGCTGATTCTCGGAGGGAATCATATGCCCCGGCTGCCATTCTCCGCTCTTAATTTTCTGCGTAATGGCATTCTTGATTTGTTGATAGATTGGCAGGCCACTTTTGCCTGATAACTTCAATTTTAGACTCTTTGCGCTCATGGATTAATGTTTAACTCTTCTTTATCTGGCGGCCCGACTATGCGTAGGGTGCGCTGTGCGCACCAACTCCAGGCTCACGTATACAGGTGCGCACAGCGCACCCTACGGATAGCTACCTGGCGATTGAGATTGTCCCCTTATACATTACGCGCGAACAAGGGTTGCCACCGATACGATAACTGAGCTCTGCCGGTTCGCAGGCGTCCCATAAAACCATGTTCGCTTGCTTGCCGACTTCGAGGGTGCCGACCTCCGCATCGATACCCAAAGCCCGTGCCGCGTTGCGCGTCACTCCCGCCAACGCCTCCTCGGGGGTGAGGCTAAAGAACCTGCACGCCATGTTCAGCATAAGCACCAGCGAACCAACCGGGGAGCTGCCGGGATTACTGTCGCTGGCGATGGCTATCGGCACCTTGTGATCTCGCAGTGCTGCCACCGGCGGCAGTTGCGTTTCTTTAAGACAGTAAAACGCGCCTGGCAACAGCACAGCTACCGTGCCATGTTGCGCCAGCACGGGAACATCTTCTGCGGCCAGATATTCAATATGATCAACCGACAGTGCCTGCCGCTTTGCCGCCATTACGGCCCCTTTTAAGTCGCTGAGTTGTTCGGCATGCAATTTGATCGGCAATTGAAATCTCTTCGCAACATCAAATACCCGACTCACCTGCTCGGGAGTAAACGCAATACCCTCGCAAAACGCATCGACGGCATCTGCCAGGTTTTCGGCGACCACGGCGGGCAGAATTTCAGCGCATACCAAATCGATGTAAGCATCGTCACGGCCGGCATATTCTGTAGGAACTGTGTGTGCGCCTAAAAATGACGTCACCACGTCGACCGAAAACGTTGCGCCGAGCGTGCGCGCGACCCGCAGCATTTTTATTTCATCGGCCACGTTGAGGCCGTATCCCGACTTTATTTCTACTGTGGTTACCCCTTCGACTAGCAGCCCTTGCAGTCTGGGAGAGGCCTGGGCTATCAGCTCATCCATCGTTGCCGCGCGGGTAGCCGCAACGGTGGAAACGATACCGCCGCCGCTTTTTGCAATCTCTTCGTAGCTCGCGCCATTAAGGCGTAGTTCGAATTCGCGGGCGCGATGGCCACCGTAGACAAGATGGGTATGACAATCGATTAACCCGGGGGTGACCAACTGCCCGTTGCAATCCAGTACCGAAGGGCAGGAGTCAAGCGCCGCTTGCGGAATCTCGCTGGTTTTGCCGATCCAGACGATATGCTTGCCTGCAACACCGATCGCGGCATTATCCTGCAGTCCAAACGGTGTTTTTCCATCGCTCATGGTAGCAAGCTGGGCGTTATACCAAAGAGCATCCCAGCGCGTTGTCATGTCGGTTTCAATAGTCATTTGAGGAGCGAATTGAGCAAATTGATAGAAATAAATGTTGCTGGAACGGAGCGTAGTTTACCAAGGTTGTATATACATGTATAGTATTATAAATTTCAGTCCACACAAACGTGACCAGTCAGGAAGCCGGCTTTGAACAGTATCCATATAAATACGGCCCTGTTAGCCACGGGATGGGCTAACGATGTCGTGATTGACATTGGTGGTGATGGCAATATAAGCCGTATTCAAACCGATATCGCGGGGGCGGCGCCGGGGTGCCTGTTGCCGGGCATAGCTAATTTGCACTCCCACGCCCATCAACGGGCCATGGCGGGTCTGGCAGAACGTGCCGGCGCAGGCAACGACAGTTTTTGGACCTGGCGCACCACAATGTATGCTTTTCTCGACGCCATTCAACCCCACCACCTGCACGCCATTGCCTCGCAACTGTATCTGGAAATGCTAAAAGCGGGCTACACGCGCGTCGCCGAGTTTCAGTATTTGCATCATCAAGCCAACGGTTCGCAGTACGACAATATTGCCGAAATGTCGTTGCAAACGCTGGCGGCGGCGCGGGGCACAGGGCTTGGAATAACCAGCCTGCCGGTGCACTATCAATACGGCGGCTTTGGCGCACAGTCACCATCAGAGCAACAAAGAAGATTCGTCAATGACCCTGAAGACTATCTCACCATTGTCGATGCCCTGGTTAACGCCGGTAAAAACGACAACAACGCGGTGACCGGTCTTAGCGCGCATTCATTGCGCGCGGTCACGAAAGAGTCGTTCGGCGAGGTATTGCGTGGCTGTGAAAAGCACGGGCAGCGGCCCATTCATATCCACATAGCGGAACAGACCAAAGAGGTCGACGACTGCGTCAGCTGGTGTAACGCCAGACCGGTTGAATACCTGTTTGACAGCTTTAAAGTCGATGCACGCTGGTGTTTGATTCATGTCACCCATATGACAGAAGACGAAACATCGCAATTGGCGCGCAGCGGTGCAGTGGCGGGGCTCTGCCCGACCACCGAGGGCAATCTGGGCGATGGGTTTTTCAATGCCACCCAATATTTCGCTGAAAATGGCAAGCTCGGCATAGGATCGGATAGCCATATTTCTATTTCTCCTACCGAAGAACTGCGTTGGTTCGAATACGGCCAGCGCTTGCTGCATCGATCACGCAATCAGCTCGCCGGCGGCTTTAATCGCAGCACAGGCAGGAACCTGTTCGATACGGTTGTTGCCGGCGGCGCCCAGGCCTGCGGTCACAACAGCGGTGCTATCGACGTTGGCAAGCGTGCCGACTTTGTCGTGCTTGATACCCGCCACCCGCTGCTTTGCGAACGCAGTGGCGACGAGCTGATCGATAGTTGGGTATTCTCCGGCAACGCCACTACGGTTCGCGACGTGTACGTGGGTGGTCGCAAGGTAATTGACGGTGGTCATCATGCCCAGGAACAACAGGTCGAAGCGCAGTTTCGGTCTGCATTAAAACAGTTGAGAAACCTTTGATGAATAAATTAACTCTTACACCCGGCGCGTTGAGCCTAACGGATTTACGTGAGGCTTATTTCAATGGCGTGTCGCTGACCATGCGAGAGTCTACCTGGGTAGCCATCGAAACTGCCAGGGCCGTTGTGCAGGCGAAAGTTGATGGCGGAGATATCGTCTACGGCGTTAATACCGGTTTTGGGCGGCTGGCGCAAAAACACATTGAGACAGAGCTGTTAAGCGAGCTACAGCATAATTTGATTTTGTCGCACGCGACCGGGGTAGGAAAGTATATCGATGCGGCCACGGTGCGCCTGATTCTACTGCTAAAAATCAATGGCTTGTCGCGTGGCGTTTCCGGACTGCGCAGACAAGTAATTGAATTACTGATCGCGATGTTGAACAACGACATTTTGCCGGCTATCCCCGAGAAGGGTTCTGTCGGCGCATCGGGAGACCTTGCTCCGCTTGCCCATATGAGTTTACCCATTATCGGCGAAGGCCGGGTATTCGTGGAGGGTAAGTTGCTCGAGAGTAGTGATGCACTGCAGCAAGCCGGCCTGGCGCCCATGACGCTGGCGGCCAAAGAAGGGCTGGCACTGTTGAATGGCACCCAGGTTTCCACCGCGCTGGCGCTGAAGGGCTTGTTTGAAGCAGAGCAAAATGCGAATGCAGCTTTTGTTGCAGGTGCTCTCGCGGTGGAGGCCGCGCTGGGTAGTCGTACGCCGTTCGACCCGCGCATTCAGGCAGTGCGTGGTCAACACGGACAGATCGAAGCGGCCACTATATATCGCCAGCTGTTGCAGGCTAGCGAGATAGCCAATTCCCATGCGGAATGCGACAAAGTACAAGATCCTTATTCATTGCGCTGTCAGCCACAAGTAATGGGCGCCTGTCTCGATCAACTCAGAAACGCGGCGAGAATCATTGAGATCGAGGCCAATGCCGTTTCCGACAACCCGCTTATTTTTACTGACGAAGGCGATATTCTCTCCGGCGGAAACTTCCATGCCCAGCCCATCGCCTTCGCGGCAGATAATATGGCGCTCGCTATTGCAGAGATCGGCGCTATGTCCGAGCGGCGCATGGCATTGCTGCTCGACACCAACATGAGCGCGCTGCCTGCTTTTTTGGTGGAAGACGCCGGCGTCAATAGCGGCTTTATGATCGCCCAGGTGACGGCCGCCGCGCTGGCCAGCGAAAATAAAAGCCTGGCCCATCCCGCCAGTGTCGATAGTTTGCCAACCTCGGCCAATCAGGAAGACCATGTCAGCATGGCGACTTTTGCCGCTCGCCGCTTAACCGACATGAATCTCAATACCCGCTATGTTGTAGCCATCGAATTACTGGGGGCTTGCCAGGGTATTGAATTAAGGCGCCCGCTAAGGTCGAATGCCAAGCTGGAAGCGTATTGGTCGAAAGTCAGATCGGTCGCCGCGTACTGGGACAATGATCGCTATTTTCAGCCCGACCTTGAAGCCATTGCTACGCTAATCCAGCAGAACACGTTTGCTGGATGGGTGGAAAGTTTCGTGCAAAACGCGGAATAGACCTGATGGCAATTAAAAATATACTGCAAATCGGCCATCCGCTGCTGTCAGCCCGGGCCGGGGAAGTGGCGACAGACACAATAAAAACGCCCGAAGTACAAGGCTGGATCGATGACATGATCGATACCATGCGCGACGCCAATGGCGCAGGTATCGCCGCTAATCAGATTGGCATACCGAAGCGTTTATTTGTTATTGAAGTGGGGGATAACCCGCGTTATCCGTACAAGCCCCCTATCCCTCTAACCATTGTGATTAATCCGACGCTGCAGTTTCTGTCCGAGGAAACGTTTCCATCGAATGAAGGCTGTTTATCCGTACCACAAATACGCGCAACGGTAGATCGACACGTCGAAATCACTGTTTCCTATTATGATAGAGAGGGCAATAAGCAATCCCATTCTGTGCAAGGTTATTCCGCCTGTACCTGGCAGCACGAATACGATCATTTGGATGGCATACTGTTTCCGCATCGCGTCACCGACGCGAGATCGTTTTGTTCCTGGTCAATCTTTAAGGAATACCAGCAAACTAAATTTGCTGAACAGGTTCGTGAGCTCGTCGAAAAATGGGGAGCGTAGGCATTGGCTGCCGTTCTATTTGATCTTACGCGTGGCTCTGGTGTAATAATAAAATGTTAAATTCGAGAGTAGTGCGCGCGTATATTTTGCCAGGCCTGGCTTTTCAGTCGGTTATTGTCGCCGGTGGTTATGCTACCGGCAGAGAGGTAGTGGAATACATTACCTCCTACGGGGCGCTGGGTGGGCTGTTGGCGCTGGTGGTCGCCGCAATAACTTTTGCCGTGATCCTTATTCTGTCTTACGAATTCGCACGCACGTTTAAAGTCTACGAGTACCGCGCATTCTTCAAGGTGCTGCTGGGAAGGTTGTGGGTCTGCTACGAAATAGTCTTTGTCATAACCTTGTTGCTGATTTTAGCCGTAGTGCTGGCAACCGCTGCCAATGTGTTTTGGGATAACTTCCAGATTCCAAAGAGTATAGGTGTGTTACTCATTGTAGCCGCCGTGGTATTCACCAATTACTTTGGCCGCGACGTGGTTAGCAAAACCCTCGCCGTATGTGCCATTGCATTAACGCTATTTATTTTTTCTGTGTTCGTGCTGTCATGTCTTATCCACGGTTCGGCGTTGCGAACTCAGTTGAGCGGGGCAGAAGTAGAGGCAGGTTGGGCATTGAGCGGCTTCATTTTTGCGGCCTATAATTGCACCACCATACCCGCGCTACTCTATACCACGACGGCCATTCAGTCTCGCAAAGAATCCATCGGCGCCGGCATCGTTACTGCGTGCCTTGCCATGCTGCCGGGTCTGGTCTTTCATCTGTCATTTCTCACCGGCTATCGGGATGTGTTGTCGCAACCACTACCCAGTTACTGGATAGTTGAGCAACTGCACATTCCCTACCTGCTGGAAGGCTACATCATTATTTTGTTTGTCACGCTGGTGCAGTCTGGCGTGGGTTTATTGCAAGGCCTGATCGAGCGTATTGATGGCAGGGTGCAAGAGTCCCGCGGCAAGCCGTTGTCCGCCTGGTCGCACACTGGCATTGCCACGGCCACCCTGATGCTGGCGGCGGCCATGTCGGCTTTCGGGATCATCGAGTTGATTGCCAAGGGTTACCGCGGCGTCGCAATCGGTTTATTTCTGGTGTATCTGGTGCCTATTTGTACGCTTGGTGTAGCCAAACTGTTCAGGCACAGCCGAATACTACACTAGCGTCTGGAAAGGTTAGAGAGGAGTATTGATGTATTTACGCAATAGCTGGTACGCAGTCGCCTGGGTGGAAGAGATTGATCGCAGCCTCAGCAAACGTACGGTGATGGCAGAGGACATTGTCTTATATCGCACCCTCGATGGTCGGGTCGCCGCACTGGAAGATGCCTGTTGTCATCGCAAGCTGCCGCTTTCAATGGGCGTCTTAATCGACGATAGAATTCAGTGTGGCTATCACGGTATGGAGTATGATTGCAGCGGAACTTGCGTGAAAATACCGATTCAAACCAGAATTCCCCCCGGCACAGGCGTGCGATCCTACCCGGTTGAAGAGCGCTGGGGCCTGGTCTGGCTGTGGATGGGTGCAGCCGACGCAGCCGATCGCGGCAAAATCATGGAGGTTGACCACTATGATGATCCTGATTGGGGTATCAACCGCGGGCCTATGATGCGCATAGCATGTGACTACCGCTATATGGCCGACAATCTGCTTGACCCGGAACATGTCTCCTACGTTCACAAAACCTCGCTCGGCAATGAAGACTGTATGGGCGTACCGCTGGAAGTCAGCGTCGACGGCGACGGCATCATCAGTCGGCGCTGGATCAAAGACTGTACGCTCGCACCTTTTTTTCAACCCTATGTGCAATTCAAGGGGCGTGCTGATCGGCTACAGCATTATGAAGTGCGCTTGCCGTCGTCAGCGCTTATCAAGGATATTATTGCACCGCAAGGCACGGGGGCGCCGGATGGCGCGCTGCATGGTGAGGTATTCTTGCTCGATTCCTACAACTTTATCACGCCGGTAAACGCCGACGAATGTATGTATTTCTGGTTTCAGGTGCGAAACTTTAAGGCCAACTGCCGGCAAACCGATGCGGCGCTGACCAGGGATTTTGAACAAGCCTTTAGCGAGGATGTTGTGATCTTGTCGGCGGTACACAAAGGCATTAAAGAAGCACGCGTGCCGCCGATCAACATTGCCAGCGATACTGCGAACCTGCGCTATCGACGCCTGTTGGACAAAGCCATTGAGTCTGAGCAAACGCTTGTATGAGTGATCTTGATTGCAACGCCCGGCATAGCCAGTATTTTCTACGCGGCGCGTTGCACCACCTCGCCACGGCGTGACCTCGGTGCCTACCCTCACAAAACCTGACCCCCTGCGAGTTGAGCTCGCTCTGGCGTTGTGATGCTTAGCCAATCAATACCGGATAAAGTGACGCAAGCAGCAGCGCTGCCATGCTGATATTGAACACTGCCAGTCGTCTGGAGTTAGTTAGCAATTTCCGCATCTGCTGGCCAAGCAATATCCACACGCTTATTGTCGGTAAATTTATTAAACCGAATACCGCAGCCACCAGCGCAACGGCCGCAACGCTTTTCGATGGCGAATACACGCTTAGTGCGGTTAGCGCCATGGCCCACGCCTTTGGGTTTACCCACTGAAACAATGCGGCCTGTACAAAAGTCAACGGTTGTCCGCGTGCTGCGGTATCACTTGAGCTGGTTTGCGGGGGGCCGGCGCGCGCGATTTTCCACGCCAGAAAAAGCAGATACACAACGCTGACGACTTTTAAAACGGTATAGCTTAGCGGCCAGGCATCAAACAGCCGCACCAGTCCCAGCCCGACCAGCAGTACCATCAGCGTGAAACCTAATGACACCCCGAGCATATGCGGGATTGTCAGCCGAAATCCGAAATTTGCCCCCGAGGCCATCAGCATCAGGTTATTAGGACCTGGCGTGATCGAACTTACCAAAGCAAAGGCAGCGAGGCTGATCAGCAATTCATTGGACATGCGTTAATTTTTTAATGGCGTTGTTCAATCACCTGACGCTACGGACGCGCTCACTCGCGGCTCACGCCGGGAGACCTGCTGGATAAGCATTGTTGTGATGGCGACAGCTAATACAAATAGCGACTCTCCCGTACACTGAACTAGTGTGGTGTAACGAATAAAGCGTACATATAGAAGCTCACAATTTGTGCTCTGCAAGACGCAGTTCGCCGGGAATGTAGGCCACCTTTCCAAGAACTGCACCAACAGTAGGCGCTCCTAGGCGACGTCGCAGCGC
>JBBKXJ010000038.1:0-9743 GCA_037969395.1 Pseudomonadales bacterium | reverse complement strand
TCCTGTTCCGACATCCACTTATCTTTGGGTTCCTGCGTGCAATCCGGCGCCGCCATAACGGAAAAGGCCAACGTGGACAGGACGGTAACTGCGAGTAGTTTGCGAGTAATAGTTTTCATGTAGCTCCTTTTTTCAATAAGGACTAAGCCCATTGAATAAACAGTGTGTGAATAGTGTGTGAATAGTGTGTGAATAGTGATTCTTTGTTGCTACCTTCTGTTGATTTCTACACTAATTTGCCCTTGTATTCCTCCCATTCACCTGCAATAAATTAATGTACGCATGATGGCATCATGTATGTCACATAAATGTCACCAGAGGGTAAATGCTTCGTTGTCTTTGGCGAAACAAGTGTCGAAAAACCAAAATGTGACATACCAGTGACTCTAAGCGTAATTGATACGGAGACATTGATAGAAATCAACCTTGCAGCCGAAAGTAAGTGTGAATATTCACGCCAGGGACTGTTTGCTAGCCATGAGTACGGTTTGCGTGGCTACAACGGCCGGCACACAAGCAGGTAGAAACGGGCTATATTGTTAATCTATGCAGGTGTGCCGCAGCAATGTAAACCAAACGGCAGGAGCTGTTTGAGGTACACGAAAAGCTACGGACGTGATGGAGGACGCGATTGTTGCCTTCCTCACCACGCTGTCGGATGGCTGCGATGACCGCGACACCGAGTCGTCCAACGACACTGCAAAACTACGATAGTCACAGTGCCACGGGATAGCCATTCGCGCTTTCCCGTGGCTTTTTTTTAAGCCATCCCTGCCCCTTCCAATTGTTGCTCCGTGTACAGCCGGCCATCGCGCAGGTCTACGTTGCCTGCTCGGCCCCAACGGTGCCGGCAAGTCGACCACCTTCAAGTTCCGCTGCGGGTTGCTGAAACCGACGCAAGGCGAGGCGCAAGTGGTTCATTCGTTGACCGTAACAATCGTCTTGCAACACTAACAAGCTCCTCCGCGTTCAGAGGCTTCTGCATAATCTGCATATCGGCAATTTGCAGCTCGCTCATTGAAGCGGCGGTATCACCGGTGACCAAAATAGACGGAATCTTTCGCCCCTTGCGCTCTCTGGCCATGCGCACTATGTCTATGCCGCAATCCGCGTGGTTGAGGTGAAAGTCGGTGATGATTAAATCCGGCTCGAAATCTTCCAGTAAAGCATACGCTTCAGGCGGCGATGTAGCCGTAGTGATAGTGAAATCTTCCTCCAGCGACAACAGCTCCAGCGTGGCATCCAGCACTGCTGGTTCGTCATCGATCAACAGGATAGCTCCGTTGTTAATGACGCTTTGATCGCTGTTCACTTCGATTTCTACCGCTGCTTCGGTAGGCGTTACCACCGCGGCCGGCAGCGTTATCGAAAAGGTGGAGCCGCGGCCAGGCTCGGATGTGACTTCTATTGTCGTACCCAACAGGCCGGCAATGCGCTGCACGATGGCAAGCCCCAAACCCAGGCCGCCATGGCGCTGCTGCGGGTCACGGTCTACCTGATGAAATTCTTCAAAGATGTGGCTCAACTGGTGTTCCGCAATGCCGATGCCAGAGTCGCTTACCTCGATGCGCACTTTATCGTTCGCGTGCCCGCAGGTTAGCTTTACAAAGCCGTGGCTGGTGTAGCGAATCGCGTTGGCAAGCAGGTTCTGCAGAAGTTGCGCCAGTAGCCCGGAGTCTGCGCGTACAGCGTATTCGGTCGTGTCGACCTGTAGTTGCAGATCTTTTTGGTTGGCTTGGGCTTCGAAGTCGGCGCGCAAGTGCTCAAAAATCGGCTGCAGCGCAAAGCCGGTCATCGCGGCGCTAACGGTGCCCGATTCCAACTTGCTGATATCCAGCAACGAATTGAGCAAACGGCCCATGCCGTCCAGCGACTTGCCCTGCATCGTTATTATCCTGCGCGCTTTTGGGTCATCGCTGATCTTAAGCAATGCCGCGTTCAGCAAATTCAGCGACTGCAAGGGCTGGCGCAGGTCGTGACTGGCGGTCGCCAGAAAGCGTGATTTTGTTGCCGAGGCCGTTTCCGCGGCTTTGGTGGACAGCAGCGCTTGATCCGTGCGCTTGCGCTGGGTGATGTCGACGAAGGTAACAGCCACGCCACCTATGCGGTTGTCGCTGGTGCGGTACGATGAAATACGGAGCAGAAAGCAATCGCCGGCGTTGGTAAAGACTTCGCTTTCCAGCGGCGTGAGCTGGTCCAGCACCCGCTGCGCGTCGGCCTGCAAATCGCCGCCGCTGAATTTCTGGCGGATGTCGCTCAGCGGCCGGCCGACATCGGTCGAGATAAGATTCAATAAACGCCTGGTCGCCGGGGTAAAGCGCCCGATTCTCAACTCGGTGTCGAGAAACAGGGTGGCGATATTGGTACTGGCCATCAGATTGTCGAGGTCGTTAACGGTCCGTGCCAATTCGTCGAGTTTTTCCTTGAGCTGACTATTAACGGTGGTCAACTCTTCGTTCATCGACTGCAATTCTTCCTTCGACGATTCCAGCTCTTCGTTGCTGGACTGCAACTCTTCGTTGACCGACATGACTTCTTCGTTGGCGGCCTGCAACTCCTCGTTTGACGATTCCTGTTCCTCTATATTGCTCTGCAGTTCTTCCTGTGTCGTTTCCAATTCATTTTCAAGTTGTTGCGTCAGTGACGCCTCCGCCTCGGCGCTGATGGCTTTGCTTACCCTGGTTGGCGTCGCGAGTCCGCTAGCGTCTTCGAAGGTGATCATTAACAAAACGTCTGACAACCTCGGTAAGGTCAGCGGTTTAAGCGTAATTTTAACCTCGAGTCGCGCGCCGTCGCGCATCACATGGGCGTCATCCAGCGTGATCCGCTGCCCTTCGTCTACGGCCCGGCGCAGCGCTACCCGCAGTTTGGCGCGCAGCTCGGGCCGCGCCAAACTCAGCAAATCCTGGGTTGGCGCGCCGGTGGGCTGTTGCAGATAGCGCAGCGTCGGCCCCGAGAAGTACAGCACCCGATGGCGCCGGTTCACCAATACGGCGGCGGGTGCAAATTCCTGCAGCAGGTAACGCTGCGCCATTTCATTGAGCCGTACCTGCTCCGCCGCCTGCGCTGCGGTGGGGATGTTTTCCACCAGTGTATGCCGCGTTGTATTGCCGATTGGAAAATCCACTTTGGGGGCACGCGCCACGTTGGCGCGCCGATAAATGCGCCATTGCTTCGCCAGCGGTTCGAACAAACCATCCTGTTGGCTGACGGTTTCGGAGTGACCCAAAAACAAGCAACCCGCATCGCGCAGCGCGAAATGGAACAGCGCGAGGACTCTGGGCTGCACGTCGGGTTTGAGATAGATCAGCAGGTTGCGGCAGCTGATCAGGTCGAGATTGGAAAACGGCGGGTCACCGATCAGGTCCTGTACCGCGAAGGTGACCGTCTCGCGCAATGCCTTGTTCACCCGGTAGCTATGATCTTCCTTGCTGAAAAACCGTTGCAATCGCGCTAGCGATTAATTGGCAGCAATGTTCTCGGGGTATACGCCGGCGCGCCCTGCCGCCAGTGCGAATTCGTCGATGTCGGTAGCGAACACCTGTATCGGGCAGTGTTTGTGGGCGGCGTCAAGTCGCTCAGCCAACAGCATCGCTATCGAGTAGGCTTCCTCGCCACTGGCGCAACCGGGCACCCAAACCCGAACGGATTCGTTTGTGTGTTTATTCTCCACCAGCGGTGCGATGACTTTTTCGTCCAGCGCTTCGAACGCCTCACCGTCACGAAAAAAGGCGGTCACACCGATCAGCAGATCCTTGAATAACAGCGTGGCTTCATCTTCCTGAGTGCGCAGAAACGCCAGGTACTCGGTCAGCGTCTGCAGCTGATGCAAGCCCATGCGGCGGGCAATTCTGCGTCGCAGCGTGCCTTGTTTGTATGCCCGAAAGTCATGACCATTGCGCGTGTGCAATAAAGTCAGAATAGCATTCAATTCACGCGAGTCATCGGCTGCTTTCGCGGCTGCGGGTTCGGGCGTAGCCACCTGCTTGATATAGGGGTGGCGCAAATAGCGTGTCAAGTGCGCCGCCATGGCTTCGACCGGGCAAACAAAGTCGACCAGGCCGGTGGCAATGGCGCTGCGCGGCATGCCATCGTATTCGGCGCGTTGCGGCGTTTGCGCCAGTACTAAGCCGCCGCTGCCCTTAACCGCACGTACGCCCAACGCACCATCGCTGCCCGTGCCGGAAACGATGATGGCGACCGCGCGCTCTTCGTGTTGCTCAGCCAGCGACCACAGGAAGGTATCGATGGGCATACGCAAACCATGGCGCAAAATCGGTTCGCCGAGCTCAAGTGTATGGCCGCGCATAGTCAGATAGGCATTCGGAGGTATCACATACACATTGTTGGGTGAAACGCCCATGCCGTTTTTTACCTGCACGGTGGGCATGCTGGTTGAGCGAGCAAGAATCTCGGCGGTCAGGCTTTCTTGCTTGGGGTCCAGATGTTGAATCACTACAAACGCAGCGCCGCTGTCGGTGGGCAGCGCGTGGAAAAGGGCTTTTAGCGCTTGCAGGCCGCCGGCCGACGCGCCGATGCCTACAATGGGACAAGTGGGTGTGGTCATTTAATCGACTAACCGGTAGTTGAATCGCGGCAACAGTCGGATTTTCATTAGCAGAACAATGCGCTTATTAATGAGGAATGTCCTGGAGTTGGAGTACAAGCGTTGTATTTGTTCTCGATATCAGCAGGTACATCTATTTAACTACCTTTAAGCTGCGAGCAGTTTAATTTCAATCAAGGTAGAAGTGTTGGCGGATGTTAGCACAGCTGGCCTGCCTGTTGACTGGTGGCTTGCTGAGTGGCCTGGCTGCAGGATGCGAATACACCCTGGTACCACGGCCTGACGATGGCCGTCTCGGCGCAAACCACAACCGGCTTTGCCACCCGGTCGGTAACCACCATGGACCCCGCGGTGGAACCATGCGGTGAGAGAGACGCGGTGACAAAACTTATCCGACAGCGGCAACCGATCGTCGAGCGCCTAAATGTTTGTCGCTTGGCCGTATCCCTGTGCCTGCACACACCGAACAATGTCTGCCGTACACATCGCGCCGCCTTCTCGAAGTAGCACCGTGGAAAATACTGAAAATCACTCAGCCGGATAAAACGAATCGGCAGTTGGTTCTGGCCGCACGCCCGGATGGCATCGATGTTTATCGACCGAATGCGACTAGCCGGCAGGTGACACATCAACTGCATTGCAATCGTGGATTTTCCGGAGCCTGCCTGGCCACAGATAATTATGCGCCCTGCAGGTAACGTATAGACCCACCTCTCTTACGTTGCATGAAATCATCAGCGAGTTGCCTGGTTTGCTGCCGGCATCAACTTTGTCGAAGTAGCTTTTAGCAAAGCTACCTCGTGGAAAATTTCAGCAAAGGGAGTCGCAGGGGGTTTTTAGTTTTCAGGAGTACTCTCCCGCATAAGCACCGAGGAGATGCTAATTTCCTTAGTTGAATGTTCGCGACAGGATGTCGATAGGAACCGTGCTCTAACAATGCTTCGGTAGCGAAACTCATCGCTGGTCGACGCCCTTTACTCTAGTGATGCGAGCTATGGTGGTTTTAGGCATAAACGTATGGGCAACAGGTTCACGCATGCAGATCACTGTAAATTGAAGTCAGTGCCATAAATTGATCCAGATCAAGTACAGCGTGAAATATGCCGGTAGTCTGCTATTGAAGAAACGGACTAATCGACATGAGTCAATCGCTTAGCATGGGAGATATAGTGGCGGTATCCGGTTTCGGTTAACGCGGTAGTGATCCGCAGCGTTGAGGTAACGCGTGTTGCCTCGGTTACCAGAGGGTTAACATAGTGCAAGGTTATCAACGTATATTGGTCGCGCTCGATGTATTATCGGATTACTCAATCGTACTCGATCGAGCACTGGCCATCGCATCTGCTACTGCGGAATTGAGTCTTATCTACGTAGTGGAACCTATTTATCATGCCGACACCTATGCAGGCAGCGCTTACCTGGAAATTCAGGATGATACACAGCGGCGCGCAACTGCAGTCTTAAGCACTCTGGGTGATAAGCACGATATACCCGCCCAGCGGCAGATTGTCGAAGCAGGGCGACCCGCTACGGTGGTTCACCATTATGCTGACAGGCTCAATGCCGACTTAATTGTCATCGGTAGTCACGGGCGTCACGGTATACAGTTGTTGTTGGGTTCAACCGCCAATGCGGTGTTGCATGGCGCAAAGTGCGACGTGCTGGCAGTGCGCGTGGGAGAGAAGGAAAATTCCCGGTGAATTGATCAAGATCGAATGGCACGTAGATAACGCCATACAAAATCACAATCCACGCGCTCTACTTACAGGTGCCATAATTCGTTGCAGTAATGTTTATGCCAGTATGGCTGCTCGGCTTATTACTGATACTCCCAACAGTTTTCGCGTTAGCCCTTTACCAATATGTACGCTGCAGGCGAATCAATCAGAACCCTCAAAGTTCAACCTTTCAATCCCGCCAGCAGCAGGCGAACCGAACAAGGCGGTAGGCATAGATCTCGGCATCAGTGGCCGTGCACGGGAAGTGCATCGCGCCAGCGTAATGAAAACGCTGGGAGCACGTTCGTTGCCTGACCTGGTGAAAGCAAAGATTTTAATGCAGCAGTTAAGCGCGTAAGGCGGTACTGCAGGTTAGCGCCACACTGTTGAATTCACGCGCGTTAGTGCCTGCATCGAGTGCCCGCTTATCAGCGGCATTCGCTTCCTTGCGGTGTGGAAACTGCGCGATGATAGTCGTTACCGCCTGCCTGATGATCCTGCGCGGCACCTTTTTATCTGACATGGTCAAGGGGCGATGCGCCCAACCACGCCAGAATGGCAACCCGGAAAAGCCTTCGTAAGCGTCGATAGTCAGCACACCGGTTGTTTGCAGGTGTAGATGCACGTCATCCGGATGAATTTTATTTATGGCATTGCTATCGATTGCCGGGAAAAAAACAGTGTCATGCATCTGCTTTTGGGTCACCAATGTTGCCGCGATAATAAAATCAGCGTTCTCTGAATCTTCAATCAGCTCATACCCCGCGTCGGCAAAACCCTGCTCAATCTCATCTTGTATGGCTTCGAGCATTTCTGGCGTGATGTGCTCGGTATTGTCGAGTGTGGTTATCGAATCCTCTGGTAGCCAGGCGTAGGTCACGAATTCAGTAACCGCCTGCTCGTCCATAAGGCATTCCGAGCCAGTGTTCATGCTGGTACAGCCAATCAATCCAAACGGCAATAAAATACAAGTCAGAATAACGCAGCAACGATTTTTCATTGGAATAAACCCCATTGAAGCAATATGGCTATCTTGATGGCTTTCGTGATCGCCGTATTGATCGCGATCAAGAAAGCAGAGCATTTAGAGCAAAAAGTCATTGGTTTGATTTCGATCAGGTTATGTCTTGCTTGCCGTTAGAGTTGATGGAGATCAAACCAGCGGCCGATATCGCGTGGAAAGCAGATCGTGTTCATGGGTGCGCCCAGGGTGGAGAGGGTGACGCTACAAATTGCGGTATTGATCGCCGGCTTAATAATTACCAGCGAAGCTATAGTTGCCGGAATTCCAGCATTGGCCAGGCCGATAATGCTGCAGATGCCGGGTATGTAGTCGCACGCGTCTATGTAGTTTTGCTTAGTTTACTACGCGACATTCCAAATATTCGACGTGTTAAGCAGTAGCTACAATAGGAGTTATTCAGTTACGAATAGCGGAGTTTGGGGATGGGTACTCAACCTGGGGTCGAGAAAATATCGGGCAATATCGTAACGGGTGATTTCTCGGCCCGGCGACCGCGCGACGGGGGTTGTGCCGAATGCGCGACACGGGGGCTTTGTTTCACAGTCAACGGCGCAGAAAATGCGTCAATCGACCTGCAGGACTGGGTAGACCATAGGCGCAGCACAGCGGCAGGTAAGCATTATTTCCGCCAGGGTGATCGCTTCGAAGGCCTTTTCTTCGTGCGCTCCGGCGCCGTCAAAACTGTTCGTACGCTGCCTTCGGGTCATGAGCAAATCACCGATGTGTGCCTGGCGGGCGACCTGTTCGGCTTTGAAGGTTGGCTGGCACGTAGTTATACAGCGTCGGCCGTTGCGCTGGAGACCAGTTCAGTCTGCTTTTTGCCCACGTCACGGCTGCAATCCGCCGATCCGCAGCTCAGGGAACTGGACCATCATTTGTTCGCCAAGCTCAGTGAGCTGCTGAATCGGCAGCATGATTTGACCATGATGTTGTCGCGCAATAAGGCGCTTGAGCGCATTGCCGTGTATCTGTGTGAGCTATCGCAGCGTTTTGCCCGGCGCCACTTGTCCGCATGGGTATTCCGACTGCCGATGAGCCGAACCGACATTAGCAATTATCTGGGACTGAGCCTGGAATGCGTCAGCCGGGCATTTACCCAACTGGAGAAAACCGGAGTGATTACCTGTAATGGGCGCAATATCGAGATTATTGACCACGCCGCATTGATTGTGCTGGCCGGGGAGATAACTGTTAGCGCTGCAGACAGGCAACAACCTGTTGGATAGTCTCTGTGCCGCCGCAGCACTATTTTTCATCGGTGTCGTACCAATAGCTGGAGGGAGTGTCTATTATGCCGGTGGAAATGTCTCATAGATCAACGTTGCAGCGGCGCGTCAGTCAGCGCGATACGTTGGCGCTGATACTGGCTGGGGGCAATGGCTCAAGGCTGGGTTCATTAACGCAGTGGCAGTGCAAGCCGGCGCTGCCGTTTGCCGGTGTGTACCGGAATATCGATTTTTCGCTGTCGAATTGCATTAATTCCGGTATTCGGCGCATTGCCGTACTGACCCAATACAAAGCACATTCGCTGCTGCATCACATCACCCGCGCGTGGGGGTTTTTGCGGCCGGAGCTAGGCGAATTTATTGAGGTCTGGCCGGCGCAGCAGCGCCAGGATGACAATTGGTACCTGGGGACTGCTAACGCAATTACTCAGAATCTGGACCTGGTGCTGAAACATGCGCCCAGCTATATCATCGTACTGGCCGGCGACCATGTCTACAAAATGGATTACAGCCAACTGCTGGCGTTTCATCAACAAAATGAAGCGCAGGTGACTGTTGGCAGCATCGAAGTGCCGCTGGACGAGGTTCGCCACTTCGGCATTATGGAAACATCGGCGGGAGGTAAAATTCGCCGCTTCATCGAGAAACCCGAGAGCGCCGCACCCATGCCTGGCCGAGCGGATGTGGCTTTGGCCTCTATGGGAATTTATGTGTTTGACACCGCGTTTTTGCTGCGTGCCTTACAGGCAGACGCTGCGAATTCTGACTCCACCCATGATTTCGGCCAGGATGTATTGCCATGGATAATCGACAACACCACGGCAACCGCTTATGCCTTCCCCTTTCGTGATACGCCAACCGGTAAGCCGGGGTATTGGCGCGATGTTGGCAACGTCGATACTTACTGGCAGGCTAGTACCCCTTCAAGGTGAGATTGCCTAATGCAGTCAGTTCAAAAGCGGTCCAGTGCGAGGCGTTTTCCCGAAGGCATAGTGGGCCTACGTCTAGGGAGAACAACGAAGCAATGGACCGCTTTCGAACTGACCCGAAGGGCGCTAAGCAGGCCGCCCTCTGCGGCGTTGCGCTGGTTCGACGTAGGCCCACTATGCCTTCACCAGTGCGCCTTGCAGAGAACGGCCTGCTTAGCGCTGCATTAGGCAATCTCACCTTGAAGGGGTACAGTATGGACCTGCTTTGCAAGGATAACC
>JBBKXJ010000037.1:0-6814 GCA_037969395.1 Pseudomonadales bacterium | reverse complement strand
GTAAAGCGTAACTGCCGTTAGGAATGGGAACCAAATAACTTGAACGTTATTGCGCTGGATTTTCGTTCGTCTTCGAGGCGCGGTAACAGGCGCATAGTCGAACTATGTAACTGTTACCGCAACGAAGAAGGCGGGCGAAAAGACAAGCAAGAACGTCAAGTTATTTCGTGACCGTTCCTTAGTAGGCGTTGCATATCCTTTGCAGGTAGTATGTCGTCTGCTACTTACCACTTACCCGGAGGACTCGCCATGATATTTTACGACTGCCAGACTGCTCCCAGTCCCAGACGCGCGCGCATGCTCATCGCCGAGAAAGGTCTGGCTATGGACACCGTTCAAATAGACCTGGGCAAACGCGAACAGTTTGGCGACGACTATAAAAAGATAAATCCGTCATGTACTGTTCCCGCGCTAAAGTTGGACGACGGCACCGTGCTGTGCGAAAACATTGCCATTGCCGATTACCTCGAGTCCATCCAGCCGCAGCCACCATTGATTGGTACAACAGCACAACAACGCGCCGTGGTGCTGGACTGGAATGCACGCATTGAAATGCAGGGCATGTCAGCAGTAACAGAAGTGCTGCGCAACAGCGCCAAAGGCTTTGCCGATCGCGCCACCACCGGTCCGATAAACCTGGCCCAAATTCCCGAACTGGCGGAGCGCGGACGCCAGCGCTTTCAGGCTTTCTTTCCTATGCTGGAAAAACAATTGCTATTTCTAGGTAAGGAGCAGGAGCAGGAGCAGGAATTTATTGCCGGTGACTTTTTTAGCATTGCCGATATTGCGGCGTTTGTGACTGCTGAATTTGCCGGTTGGGTGAAGGAGAGTATTCCCGAAGAATGCAGCGCGGTGCATGAGTGGTATGCCCGGATCAAAGAACGGCCCAGTGCCAGTGCGTAAATTTACCGGGTGATGCAGAACCGCAGGCGCAATAGACTCGCATTAATGCAAACTGAAATGTGGTCAGCGAGATCACTAACAATATGATGCAGCTATCGATCATCAAAGAGAGCCACTTTTGCTGAGAGATGAGCTACCCCACCGCCGCACCGCGCATCACCTCTCCCAATATATCCTTATCCGGAGCTAACATCTGTACATACCGATCAAAATACAAAAACTGCTTCAACAGCAAGGTAAACTCTCTTGGAAAGCGAATACCGTATTTTCTGGCAACCTCTCCCAGCGTGTTAAGCACATTGTTGATATCTTCGGCATTGGCGGCCAGCGTTGCGTTTAGCAGCGCCTCCGGGTCAACCGACTCCAGCGCTATAAATGCGTTTTCTATTGCGGTTGCCAGTTCTTCGGTATCAATCGTTTCGCGGGTCAAGCCCACCGCCAGCATAGACTCCGCGACCAACCGGTAGTCCTCCGTTTGCAGGCCTTCGAACAATGTGAACATGGCGCGCCAGGCGGTGGGCCGAATGCGCCCAACCATGCCGAAGTCGATAAAACCTACTTTGTTGTCTTCCAACAATAATAAATTACCGCTGTGCAGGTCAGCGTGAAACGTCTCGCAGCGGGTCAGGCTGGCAATCCAGATATCGAGCGCGTTAAACAGCGCCGTCGCTGCTGCTCCGGAGGAGTCGACAACCGACTCTTGATCAGTCAACGACCTACCGTACAAACGTTGCATTGTCAGTATCTTTACACTCGACGCAGCGTGGAAGGGCTTGGGTGCCACCACGTTTTGATTGCCAGTGGACTGCACAAACTGGCGGAACTCGTCGAGGTTACGGGCTTCTTTTAGAAAGTCGCATTCGTCGATCATGGATTGATACATCTCCGCTACCAGGCCGGTGAGGGTTTCACGGTCGAGATGTGGCAGCATCAACTCCAACAGCCGTACCATGATGAACACGGTATGCAGATCGACGGTAATAATCGCCTGCACGCCGGGTTTCTGTACTTTGACGACCACATCTTCGCCGGACAGTAACGTCGCAGCATGCACCTGCGCGATCGAAGCCGATGCCAGGGGTTTAGGGTCAAGCGATTGATACACCGCATCGATAGGCTGCCCCAGCTCCTGCTCAATAATTTGTTTGATTTTGCGGAATGCTATGGGCGTTGTCTGGTCCAACAATTTCTGGAACTCATCGACGTATTCCGGTGGGAACAGTGACGGCGAGCTGGCGATAAACTGGCCGAATTTGATATAGGTTGCGCCCAATGACTCAAACAGTTCACGCACTTCTCGCGCCGGCGGCAACTTGCGTCGCAAGCCCCATTTTAAAATCTTCGGCGATACCTTCAGCCATGTCTGCGACAGGCGCATTGCGCCGCGCGCGCCTAATTCGGCGGCGTTGATTTTGCCGGCAACGGCGGAATCGATTCCTGGGATAATCTGCATCTATCTCACTTTGTCTGGCACGGTAAACCCGCTATGGTAACTTTATCAGCACTCATTTGTAGGAAAAATTAAATTATTGTGTCAATAAAACTGTCCGTACTCGACCAATCGCTGGCGCGCAGCGCAGCGCAAGCCCGCCTGTTGCAAATCACCCACGAATTGAACCTGTTTCGTTTCTTTACCGGTCAATCGAATGGCCAGTCACTAACGCCGCAGCAGGCGCAAGCTTATCCGTTAGGTGTGCAGGAGCGGACATTTATTGAAAGTAGAGCGAATAGCCGCGCCGTGGGAACTGCCGAGCAGGTTCGTGAACAGATTGTGCAACTGGCCAATCTGCACGCCGCCGATGAGATTATGGCAGTGACTAACATGTACTATCTTGACGACCGCAAGCGATCATTCGAGTTGTTGATGGGAGCGTTTGCGGAGGGTTGAACCAACACCAAAAGTTAACTTGTAAAGCTTGCTTTTACGCTGCGGTCCATTCCGGTTTGCGTTTTTCGAAAAACGCCTGCGTCCCCTCGGTCGAGTCTTGCGACAAGGTACCTGCTACCATCCGTTCGGTGGCATATTTGAATGCCGCTTCGACGGGCATGTCGATCTGCCGATAGAAAGCCTCTTTACCGAAGCGTATCCCTTGCGCCGACTTTGAGGCGATTTTTGCGGCGAGCTTTTCGACCTCGTCACGGAGCCTGGCGGCCGGCACCGCACGATTAATGAGGCCAATACGCACCGCATCTTCTGCCGACAGCATGTCACCGGTCAGCGCGAGTTCCATTGCGTGCTTGCGATGCATATTGCGACCGATTCCCACCAGCGGCGTCGTGCAAAAATTGCCGATGTTAACGCCCGGCGTGCAAAACAGAGCCTCGTCGCTGGCAATTGCCAAATCGCAGGCCGAAACCAGTTGGCAGCCCGCCGCGGTTGCGGTTCCCTGCACGCAGGCGATGATGGCTTTGGGAGAATGCATCAGCGCCAGCATCATCTCGGCGCAGCTGTCGAGAATATTGTATAAATGCTGCTCGCGAGTGAGATCCTTGCCTGCCGGCATTGCGCTCATCTCTTTCAGGTCGTGCCCGGCGGAAAAAATCGGACCGGCGCCGGTCAACACCACGACACGAGCTTCCGGGTTGCTACTTGCAGCCTCGATAGCCTTCTTCACAGCGGCAATCATACTGCTGGAAAGCGGGTTGCGTTGCGTCGGTCTATTCAGCGTTAACCACAACGCGTGGCACGACATTTCCTCTATAACGTAAGCTGTCTCGTCAATCGCTTGTTGTTTCATTCTAAGCCTCACTCCATTTCACTCTTGCATTCACTCTTACATTAACTCAGTGGCACGGCCCACTCGCCGTCATGCCGTCGCTTGCAGTCTTCAATTTGCAGTGTGAACCGTCAAGCAGCGCATTCAGCGTTGCGTGCAGATCAGCACTTTTCAACACGCTGCTGTGATTCTCATCGAAACCCAATTCAAGACTAGCCGCAAGCTGCGCAGGTTGGGCCAATTGGCTGGCAATCGTCACCGCACCATCGGTGTTGTCGCCGCCAAGAATGCTGCTTGCTCCTTTATAAGTAAATAACAGGTAAAACGGCAAATCGGCAGGCCACTCATTAGCGAACAGACTTTGGATATAGGCGCTATTGGGCGCCATGTCATGCCACACGGGAACGATGACAGGCGAGCGCTCAACGCCTGCTGCGGCCGCTGTATGACCTCCCCACGGCGTAGAGATGGTTATAAATTTTCGTATAGGACTGTTCGCGTTGCGCTTGCGGTTTTCGTTGATAAAACCGCGTGCTAACAGTCCGCCCATGCTGTGAGCAACAACATAAAGCTGGTCGAAGCGATACTTCACCTGCAGCTCATTCAGCCCCTGATTAACCGTTCGACTCAGCAGGTCGAGGCGCATGCCGGAGGGGTATTGCGCCAACCATGGCTGGTAGCGCTCGCGATCAAGTGCGGCGACCACCGAACGCCATTCGTGTGCGGCGCCGCCAATGCCGTGTACCAACAGCACCGGTATTTTATCAGCGGCGTATGGCTCAAGCAGGAAGATGCCGCTGTTACCCTGTTTGATAAACTCCACCGGCTCCCATAAGCCCATGGCGGCAATTTCCGGCGTAAAGCGGCGGTCTTCCAGGTTGGTAAGCGCACCGATGTGGATGGTATCGCGCAGGGCGCGCACGGGTTTAAGCCGGGGCGCATAGATTGCAGGTACTTCCCTGCGCGCGTTTTCGGGCGAGCGTAATGTAATATCCATACCGGTCAGGTCATCGCCGCCACGGACCGCATGCACTGGTGAAGGCTTTCCGTACCAGCCAACGTACTCTGCGTGCTGAAACGTCAGGTCATTGTTAGCATCGGCAAAAGCCATCAGAAAAAACTCGCCGCGTCGACGCACCAGCTTAAACTCTCCTGGCCCGTATTGAACGGCGTAGGTATCTATCTCGTAGTCGCCATCGGGCTTGCGCAGCACCAAACCAACCACCAGAGGCAATTCGCGTATCGCTTCAGGAGTACCGGCAGGAAAACTTACTTCACCACTGATAACAGTAGCCTGGTCCAGCCAATCGACGTTGTCCTTTAAGTCGATCAGCATGCAGCCACTCAATGTAAAAACTGCCGTTAAACCAAGCATCCGAATGCGGTGCCAGTCGTTGCTATTTATTTTAATCATAACGAATTATTTTTATCAGTTCTGCGCTGACGTTAAAATACGCGCGCTGTTGAGTCTGCAGCTGCCTAGCCCGTCGCTGCTCGTCTTCGAATTATCTACCTTTGAAGCTGGCAGCACGCTTTTCCAAAAACGCCTGGATTCCCTCCGCTGCATCTTCACTGATCACGCATAAATTTTGCAGATAAGCTTCGTATGAAATCTGGTCGGCGAGATTATTCTGCGTGGCTTTGTTCAGCGCATCCTTGGAATAACGCAGCGCCAGCGGTGCCTTGGCGGCCAATTCCTCGGCCCAGCTCTGCGCCGCTTGCATAAGTTCATCGGCGGCAACCACGCGATTTGCCAAACCCAATTCAACGCAGCGCTCAGCCGTCAGTTTTTCGCCGCTGACTATTAGTTCGTAAGCGCGCTTGCGGCCTAGCTGGTGCACGATATGCCAGGTGGCACCGCCGTCGGGTATTAGGCCAATAGCAGCAAATGCCTGATAGATGTAAGCGTCGTCAGCCATTACGCACAGATCACAGGCCATTGCGAAGGCGCTGCCGATGCCCGCTGCCGCGCCGTTGACCGCACTGATGAAGGGCTTGGGCGCCGTCACTATCGCCATTAAGGCGGGTTTGTATTCGTCTTCCAGAATCTGTTGCACCAGCTTCGGCATTGCATCGTCACGCAAATCGGCACCGGCGCTGAAACCACGCCCCGCGCCGGTAAGAATAACGGCACGTACGGCATCATCTTGCGCCGCAGCTAGCACCGCGTGGTACACCTCATGGCGCAACCTGGCATTGAACGCGTTCATTGCCTCCGGCCGGTTAAAGGTTATTGTGGCTACCTGGTTGGTGATCGTATAGTTCAATGCTGTGTAGTCAGCCATTTACGTTGCCTCCGTAATTTGCAATTAATTTTAAGAAAAGTCGGCGCGGCTGCACCGAAGCCTCTTCCGTCACATTGACGTTTTGGTATATCACATCATCACCCAGCTCGCTGGCGATAGTAGACCCGGCGGCTTCGTTCATATCGAAAATGGCGACCCTAGCGCCTTCGGCTGTGAAGCGTTCAACAGTGGCTTTGCCCTGGCCCCGACGCGCCGCCAGTCACAATAGCTACCGTATTGGCTAATTTGATGATCTACCCCTAATAATTTCAGTTTTTTATGCTACTTTCCTCAAAATATAGTTAAACAATCTACTTAAAGATCGCGATCGTTGAAAGCGATGAAGTCAGCGCCAAATACATCACGACTGATAATCAACTTCATGACTTCCGATGAGCCCGCATAGATTCTTGAGACGCGCGCATCGGTATACAATCGAGAAATGGGATACTCGTCCATATACCCGGCGCCGCCGTGTTGCTGCACGCCCTCATCCACCGTGCGACAGAACAGCTCGCTGGTCGCCAGCTTGGCTTTAGCTGCGTCGACTGCGGTCAGCTGCCCGGCATTTTGCGCGGCCACGCACTGGTCGACGTATACCTGCTGTATATCCAGCTCGGCGCGCAGTTCCGCCAGCTTGAACTGCGTGTTCTGAAATTGCGCCAGGGTCTTGCCGAACAGCTTGCGTTCCTTGGCGAAAGCAACGGTCAGGTCAAACGCTTTTTGTGCGCCGCTGAGATAACCACAGGCGCCGATCAGCCGCTCTTCCGCCAGCCCCTCCATCAAATAGTGAAAGCCCCTATCCGCATCGCCCAGCACGTTGGCCTTCGGTACCTTCACATTGTTGAAAAACAGCTCCGCAGTGTCCTGCGCTTTCATGCCCATTTTCAACAGGTTGCGGCCGCGATC
>JBBKXJ010000036.1:0-3844 GCA_037969395.1 Pseudomonadales bacterium | reverse complement strand
TTGGTAAACACGCGCTTAAGCCGTTGCGCCCACGTCATTTCCTTATGCTCGTCCACTGGCGGCTTTGCGTTCTTCTTGCTCTTCAAGTCCTGCTTGCTATTGCCTCCCTTGCCACGTTTCGCAGGTGTCACATTGATTCGATGCTTGCTGTTTGGCGCTAACACACCGTGACAAATTCATCTGGAATGAATTTGGACAACCGAAGTTTGCCTGTAAGGTGAGGAACGCGGATGTTCGGAATCAAAACGAGTGAGATTCACTCGGGGTAAGGCACCAGAGCGGCCAACTTCGCAATGGCCGCTCCTGCGCATCCATGCGCTCGCGGCATTCCGTACTTCCTGTACATAAAGTCTAATGGTTCAAACATGACGTGCGTTGTCCCCTCTCGATACGGTGCCTTCAACGGGTATTTGACCATACCCTGGGAGGTGATCGCGAGCCGTTTCTCCGATACCGCCGGGCGGGAGATATAGCGGCACAAAGGTTCCAGCTTCTTGCGTACATACGATTTTGTGGCCACACCAGCATGCAGGGACAAATCAGCAGGAAAGCTGATTTGCACAGCCAATGCTGCCCGAAGGGTGAGCTACAAGGATGTACCGAATGAAAAGCCGGTGAGTTTACCGAGCGATTATCCGCGCCTATCGCTACCGATGAAGTCGCGGCAATCGCAACTATGACAACTATTGCAAAAACCTTCCCGGTCAAGCGTGCAAAAATCGTCCCGGCCAAGCGCATTTTATGGCTCCTGTAAGGAAGGTTTGGCCCGTTTTGGTGATGCGCCTCTATTCTTTTTTCGCCTCACTATTGCTTTTGATTAATGACTTATTATTTCGAGCCGGCAATTGCTTTCAGCAATACGTACCAATGCTGCAAATTGTCATAAAAGCTCTGTACCGCCAAACGTTCGTTGAGACCATGAGCGAATACATCGCTTGATTTTATATAGATGCCGTTCACACCGTAGCTCCGTATGCCGGCCGCTCTGAAGTGCATACCATCTGTTCCACCCGACGACATGCCTGGAATAATGGTAAGTCCCGGGTATTTGCTATCAACGGCTTTCTGCAGCGCCGCTATAACTTCGTCACGCAGCTCGGAAGGATCTGTTTCCACTGGATCGGAGAGAGATTTAATTTTGACACCGGCGTTGCCGACCACTTTTTCAAGCGCCGCCCGCGTTACGTCAACACCGACACCCGGGAAAATACGGCAGTTGACCGTGGCCGTCGCGGACTGCGGCAAGGCATTTTCCGCATGACCGCCGCGTATCATGGTGGTGATACAAGTGGTGCCCAGCTTACCGACAATGGCGGGATCAGCACGCAAGGTGTCGATAGCGGCCTGATCGGTCGAATCTTCTGCAAAAGCGAGCATTGCAGTGCCGATTTCGTCTTTTCTCATTTTACCCGTGCCTTCGAAATAGGCCTTGGTTAACTCATTTTGCACTACCGGGAATTGATAAGCCTGAATCTTTAGCAGCGCCGCGGCCAGTTCGTAAATCGCATTGTCTTTACGTGGAAGACTGCTATGACCGCCCGGATTAGTCACCGTCAACTCCCAGGTTGCATAGGTTTTTTCGGCGGCCTGCAGCTCAAAACTCGTTGGCGGGCCGCCGTCTTCAGGCAGTTCGGCGCCACCGGCATCGGCATTCAGCACAAATTCGCTGTCGGTTAACTTACGATATTTATTCACCAGTGCCTGCGTGCTAAGCATCGTGGTTTCTTCATCACCGGAGAATGCGATGATCAGGTCACGGTTTGGCACAAAGCCTTCCGCTTTCAATCGCAGGAAGGCATAGGTAACGGCCGTTAGGCCAGCCATGTCATCTTCGGTTCCACGCCCATAAAAGTAACCATTTTCCTCGACCAGGGTGAACGGATCACGCTCCCAATCGTCGGGCAATGCCTCCACCACGTCCATATGAGCGCTAATGCTGATTGGTTTCTTGCCGGCCGAGCCGTCACCCCGATAACGCACGACTAAAGCTGCGGCCTCACCGACGGGCAGCACATGAATGTCGCTGTCAGCAAAGCCGGCGGCGCGGAATTTGTCGGCCAGAAAGTTCGCCAACACGGGTACCTGAGCCTGACCTTCGACGGTGCGCATTGAAATCGCGGTACGGTAGATTTCCAGCGCCTCAGTTGCCAATGGCATGTTTTTGCTGGCTACGTTTTCGTCTGCCGCGTAGCAGGGCGTGAAGATGATCGCCGCAAGAAGAGCCAACGCTCGCATTGTTTTATGCATTATTTTTTCCTCAATAATTACATCGGCAATTGATTGCTCGCGACAAATATTAACAGGTATAGCCGGTCAAACAAGCTCTCTCAACGCTGACTGTTAGAGCTGACGCCCAGCACGCACTGACGGAATTCGGAACCGGAAAAGCGCCTGTCCGTGCATGCTAACAATACCGCCGCAGCGGAATTTTACCGCAAAATCAGCGTTGTTATAGCTGATGATGAAGGCATAAGCGCATATTTATACTCGAAGCTGAGGCGTTCGATGCGCTGGAAACCGTGCCTTGTTTATGATAGCGCTCAGCGCATGAATTCTGTGTCGCTGTCGCTGGGGAAAACGAGCAGAGTCGGTGATCTGAAGGCGGCGCAGAATTCATGTTTGATAAGAGGCAAAACACCATAACGGTCCGCTGCATAACATCTTCCCCCTACACTGCCGTTGCGAATGGGTCGAAACACGCCGGACATCGTTATTCCCACACGTCCGGTACTTTCGCCAAATGGCCTGTTCAAGAATTGATGGACTTGCAAGAAAACTGGATTTTTGATCAGCGACAAAGCTAACAACCGAGCGAATGGAGATAAAAGTGCAGAACTATAATGAGCTTGCACCACTCCACTTGTTGAAACGCCGCACGCTGGTCACTGCAATCTCTGCTGCCCTTGGCACAACCGGGGCCGGCATGAGGCAGGCTCGGATTGATCTCAAGTTGTACTGAACCAGGTCGGCAAGTTTGACTTCCTGCTTCTCGGTCGAGTTCTCGGGGCGCTTGAGCAAGATGAAGCGAGAGCTGCAATTCACCCGACGCGGCGCATAGAGCAGGAACACCTTGATTCCCCACAGCGGGATAAATTCAAATCGACGCTGGCGTTGCCGGTCGTAGCTCGGTGCGGGTTGTTCGCAAACCGAGCAAACCGCCCAACTGTTGCGACGCTCATGCATATCAACCTCCAGGATCGGCTGCTTGGTGTCTGCCAACAATCGAGCCTCTGCGTACGCAAAAGACTTGAACTTCTGGACGCGATTCAGGATAGTCTTGATCTGCATCCCGGTGCTTGTTCGCTTTGACAATGTTTGGTCGCACTTTCATCATCTCAGAGGTAGGCACCGGATGCACCCTCTATCATTGCTACTGCCAAATCTACGTAATTCAGGACAGAATTGCCCACAGATTATTCAGACGAGCCTAATTCTTTGGGCCTGGAAGTGACCGAGGCCGCGCGCGTGCTCAAGGTGGCGCGAAGCACTCTTTCTAAATTGCTCAATGAAAAAGCGAAAATCACCCCACTGGGCAGGTGTCGTTATAACCTGGTTTCTGCTATGGATCCTTTTTACACTACCAAACATCTTCAATTGACGGATCATCGTAACGTTCCAGGGTTTCCAACCACTCGGGCATGTCTTCTTTTATCGTTTGATTTAAATAAGCCAGGTCTTCTTTATCTATCAAATCTTGCTGTTGTAAGAAAGTGTAGAACTTCTTGAGGCTCGTGGCATGGCTCTTGATGCTTGACCGGCTTGCCCACATGGCCTTTTTTATAAACCAGTAACCAAGAAACAGGCCTACAGAGTGAACACCATCTTTTGCTTCAGTGGCATCTTC
>JBBKXJ010000035.1:0-14539 GCA_037969395.1 Pseudomonadales bacterium | reverse complement strand
GGGCCATCCGCTGCGTTGCATTCCCTTGACATATGCCCAATATGCCTTCGGAAATGCGCCTTACGGCTGACCCCTTGGCGACTCGCTATATGAACGCTTTATTCGTTACACCACACTAGAGCGACGCAGACTTCAAATGGCGCGCGCAGCACACCCTACGTGGCTGTAATCTGTAACATTCCTTCAAACGCCGGACGGATCACCGCTATCGCGGTCGGCCGGTTGTGGCGTCGACGCCGCAGCGCAAATCTCGCGCAAGGCGGGTTTCAGCCCCTCTTCGAGGGTTGGATGGTAAAGCTGCAGGTCAAGCAGGGAAGCTGCCGTCTCGCCGCGCATGATGGCAAGCAACAGTACGTGCGCCATGTGATCTGCCCCGGGGGCGAACAGCTCGGCACCGGTCAGCGTGCCGTTATCGGTCGCATAGATGCGCACCAACCCCTCGGCGCGCGCCTCTATTTTCGCCCGTCCTTGATTTGCGTAACAAGCATGGCCGATTATGCCGCCCTGGGTCGGTCCTGCGCCGAGCATGGCCAGCGGTGGATCGGTAAAGGTTAAGCTGAACAACGGGGTGCGCTGCGTCGGCGCAACGTGAGGATAGGTGGCGGCGTTTTGACCTGCCACGGCTCCCTCAGTCGACGCCTCATGCAACACCGGCGCGTCGGCATCGGCATCGCCCGCCATGAAAATCGGCGCCGTACCACACTGCATGGTGGTGCGGTCAAAACAGGGCACACCGTGTTCGTCGAGTGCCAACCCGGTCGTCTCCAGGTCGAGATCTTTTAGCTGAGGAGGGCGACCTGCCGCGACCAGCACGCGATCGAATAGCTGTTCCCCCTCGCTTGCACCTGACCAGGTAACGCTGATTTGATCGTGCTCGCGCTGGGCCGACACTTGCACGCCGAGTTGCAGCGTCAACTCGTCGCCTATAACAGCCGCGACGGCAGCTTGCACATCCTCATTAGTGGCCGGGCCGAGGCTTTCGCCGTGATCAAACAGCACTGTCGCCACACCGAGACGCGTCATCGCTTGTGCAAGCTCCAGCCCAATCGTACCGCCGCCAACAACTGCCAGCGACGCCGGCAGACTCTCTATCTCGAAGATCGTCCGATTGGTCAGCGCCAGCTCGCCAAGATTACGAAACGCGTCAGGCACCAGCGGTGAGCTGCCGGTGGCAATGACAACCGAGCGGGCCAACACCGTGTCGCCGTTATCGAGTGCAAGGCGTGTGCATTCAGTGAAGCGTGCTCGCGCCTTGATGCAGGTTCCCGCCGGTAGATCGTCAAACGAGGAACGGGTGCCGGCCGCGAACTTGTCGCGCTGTTCGCGCACGCGTTGCATAACAGCAGGTCCGTCAATCTTTACTTCGCCGGGGTGTACGCCGAACAGCGGCGCCCGGCGACTGGCATGCGCCGCACTTGCCGCCGCTATGAGTAATTTCGATGGCATGCAGCCCACCGTTGCGCACACAGTGCCGGCGAATTCATCATCAATAAGCAGGGTACTGGCGCCCTGACTACGAGCGGCGCGTTCAGCCGCAAGCCCGGAAGTACCGGCACCAATAATAGCTACATCACAGGTATGTTCTGGCACTGGTGTTGCCCTCCGAAGGCAAAGTTAAGCTGACGTGAGCTGGCGCGCAGAGGCTAGCTCCGGTATGCATCACTCGCTGATATACACCGACTTGACGTTGACGAATTCCTTCATGCCGAAACCGCCGTGCTCGCGGCCGTAACCGGAGTTTTTAACGCCGCCGAAAGGCATATTGGGGATAGCAATGTTGTAGCCATCAATCGAAATCATGCCGGTGTCGAAATGCTTTATTGCCAGTTCGCGAGCATGCTCAACGTTCTGACTGAAGATGCCACCGCCCAAACCATAGCGGCTGTCGTTGGCAATGCGCATGGCATCGTCGTCATCTTTCGCCTTAATCACTGCCGCCACCGGGCCGAACAGCTCATCGTCGTAGGCGGGTTGCCCTGGTTTTACATCGACCAGTACCGTTGCCGGGTACCAGGCTCCTTTGCGATCAGGCACCCTGGCACCGCAGGTGGCGCGCGCGCCTTTGTCAATGCTCTCATCTACCTGCTTGGCCAACTTGTCACGCAGCTCGGTGCGCGACATTGGCCCCAACTTAGTGTTGTCGGCGGTTGGGTCGTCGAGCTCAATCGCGCTCATCTGTGCAGTAAAGCGTTCTACAAACGTATCGTAGTTTTTTTCGGTAACAATAAAGCGTTTGGCGTTGACGCAGGTTTGGCCGTTATTGTAGATCCTGCCGGCCACGCAGCTCTCAACCGCCAGCTCGAGATCGGCATCGTCAAGCACCAGATACGCATCGTTAGAGCCGAGTTCCAATACGGTTTTCTTCAGTACGGCGGCCGCTTTCTGAGCAACGTGGCGGCCCGCAACATCGCTGCCGGTTAGCGTTACGCCGCGCACTAGCGCATTGTCGATAATCTTGTCCGACTGGTCGTGATCGATTAGCAGCACAGTAAACAGGTGCTTTGGCAGCCCCGCCTTGTCAAATAGATCTCGCAGATAGAGCGCACTACCGGTGCAGTTAGAGGCATGTTTGAGGAGAATGCCGTTGCCCGCCATCAGATTGGCGATAGCGTAGCGCACTGCCTGGTATGCCGGAAAATTCCACGGTTGAATGCCATAAATAACACCAATCGGTGCATAGGCTACCACCCCAATGCCGGGTGGAATATCACGCTCCTCGTCGGCCAGCGCCTCGGGTCCGTTAGCAGCGGTATAGTCACAGATGGACGCACACAGCTCAACTTCCTCGCGGCTGCCGTCGATTAGCTTACCTACCTCGCGCGTCATCAGCTGGGCGAATTCCTCTGCATCGTCGCGCAGCTGCTGGCCTATCTTGCTGATGATGTTCGCTCGTTCAGCGTGACTGGTCAGGCGCCATTCAAGAAAAGCTTCGTGGCACGCCTTGACGGCGGCGGTTGCTTCGTCATCAGTCATTAGGTCGTAGTTGGCGATCTGTTCGTCAATCGCCGGATTGGTTGTGGTAATTTGTGCAGCCATGAAATTCCTCGTTTGCCTGGATTTGATGCGCTGCAATCCTTACGCAAGTTCAATGCCATGAGCTGAGGAGTTTGGACCGGTTATTTTAATCAGCGGGAAATGTCTCGGTTAGAAGCGCTTGGCGCGGGCTGGGACTGTAATCGCTATCACGTCGACCTTTGCTCTGCTGGTCAGTAAGCTGGTTTTACTACACCTTCAGGAGTAGCAGTAAGCGTGTAAACATTACAATCGAAATGTAAGCGTGACATAGAAAGCCAGGTTGGTGCGGCGAATTAGCCGCTGCAATCAGTTTGCTATGCTGGCACCAGCTTTGCGGCGTCACCGAGTTACAGTTTGCAATGAATGTACTGCAGCGAGCAACGCGACACCTTTTCATTCGATACAGCAGCAGTCGGACTTCGACCGTTAGGAAACCGCTACTTACCGACTCCGGCCGTGCGTCCATTTGCACTTGGCAACGAGGAGTCGAAACTTCCGGCTAGCGTAGCGAGGACAACCGGTTTGTAAGCTGCGCAGGCAGCAGTTTCCAGCCGCTGCATAGCGGCGTGGTATTCTATTCAATGTGATGCTCGAAGCTGAAGGAAGACACACATGCAGGAAAAAAATTCACGACGCGACTCGCGTTCACCCGAAGACACCGACGCCAAAGAGGTCGATCTGTCGACTGGTGAACACCATCAGGTGCGTAGTCGTGCATCGGTTGATTCCTATGTCGTCCATGAGGTGATCCGGCGACAAGGTAATGACGAACTGAATCGCCCGGCGGTTTCGTTGTTCTGGTCAGGCGTCGCGGCAGGTGTTGCAATTTCGGCCTCTATTCTCGGCAAGTCACTCCTCAATGACTCCTTCCCGGATACACCCTGGCGGCCGGTGATTGCCTCCTTCGGCTATACGATTGGTTTTTTAATTGTCATTCTCGGCAGGATGCAGTTGTTTACCGAGAGTACATTGTCGGCAACCATTCCGGTAGCAACCAAACCAACGCTGAGAAATCTGCTACGGCTGGCCCGGCTCTGGTCTATTGTTTTTTTCGCCAATATTCTTGGCACCTTCCTGATCGCGGCGTTGATCAGCGCGAATCTAATCGGCTATGCCGCGCAAGCAGATGGCATGCTGGAGATTTCTCGCGAGTTACTGGCCCATAGTCCGCGCGAAACATTCTTTGGCGCCATCCCGGCGGGCTTCCTGCTTGCCGCCGTTGCATGGTCGCTGCCAGTGGGCCGGGGGCAGGAATTTTTTGTGGTGCTGTTTTTCACGTACTTCGTCGCGCTGGGTGGTTTTGCCCACGTTATAGCCGGCTCGGGGGAGGCGTGGCTGTTGCTGTTAAACGGCGAGGCGTCTCTCGGTTTTGCTATCCTGGGCTTTATTCTGCCGGCGCTGGCAGGCAACGTGGTAGGGGGAACGCTGATCTTTTCGTTGCTCGCGCATGCGCAGGTGCATCGGGAGATCGCGGAGGGGGACTAAACTTTGCAGGTGTCTGACGCCTCTTATTGGCGGCGCGCAGTGATGGTTTGATCGTCGGTCGTGGTCAGGATAAGCGCGCCGGTTTTGTCGAAGTCGAAGCTTTTCACGTTTGGCAGCAACTGCAACAAGCTGCGCTCCTGGTTCATCAGCGCTTCGGGACAGGCCATTCTGGTCGTGCCGACCATGTCTAATTGCAGTAACTGACCGCCCTTATTCTTATAGCTGCCGACGATGCGGTTGCAGCTTGAGTTGCCCGCCAGCGCACCGTCGGCAAGGAATACCAGGCTGGCATTGCTGCGGTCGGTAACGCCGTGTCCGGCGATTTCTTCAATCACCCATTCGCGACCGCTGAGCTGCGGCTTCGATTCCTGCGTCATCAGGTAGTTGGCCACTGCCCGGTAAGCGGGCAGTGAGGTCGGATCATTGGCGGCATTACCCGCCACCGGATGAGAAGCCAGCCGCACGATGACCATCCGCGCTTTGGGGTCAATCCAGATTGTCTGGCCATGCACGCCGCGCGCTGCGAAGGCACCGTGGTCATCGTGGCTAACCCACCACATGCTGCGGTAGCTCCAGCCCTTAAGCGTGTCGTAGCCTGCCTTGGTAAAAGCTTCCTTGTCGCCACCGTCACGTATGTGTTTAATGCTTGCGACTGGCAGCAGTTGTTCACTGCCCAGCCGACCCTCGTTCAAAATCAGCTGGCCAAAACGCCCTAAATCGCGCAGCGTGGCGTTAAAGCCGCCGCCGGCAAACGGCGTGCCGATGGAGTCAACCGTATAAAAAGCTTCGCGCTCGGCACCGATGCGCGACCACACATTGCTCGCCAGCCATTCGGCAACCGTTTTGCCGGTGCTGCGCGCGATAATCCAGCCGAGCACATCCGCGTTAATGGTGCGATAACCGAACGTGTTGCCGTGTTTGCCGGCTTTTTTCACCGTTTCGAGAAAGCCGAAGTAACTGCGTGGCCCCTCGTAGTCGGCGGGAGGGGGTAGTGGGCTGCCGGCCAGGCCATACTTCCACACATCGGCGTCGGGGTCGGAATAGTCCTCGGAATAGTCCAGGCCGGTGGTCATGTTCATCACCTGCCGCACGCTGGCGTCGCCAAACGCGCTGTCGGCGAGTTCGGGAATCAAGTCTCCAACTTTCTCCTTTTCATTCAGCGTACCGTTAGTGACCAGCACCTCAGCGACCAGGCCAGTGATAGATTTGGTGACCGACATAACGCCGTGCAGATTGGTTTCGTCGAGGCAGCCCGCATAACGTTCGTACACGATGCGGCCACGATGCAGCACCAGCAACCCATCGCTATAGTTGGCGTCGAACGCGGCGTTCCAGGTCATTGGCTCAGTAGCGCCCAATGGCGTGAACTTTACTGCATCTATAGCCGGGTCGAGATCAATTCGTAGCTTGCGAGCGGCTTGTGGGCCTTTGTCTACGCCTGCCGTTGGCATCAGTTCACGGAAGTTACACACGGTCCAGCGCAGTTTTGGAAACGCAAAAAAGTCGGCATCGGTGAAGCGGATGGTGCGGTCATCGGGCGGCGGCGAGCCTTGCATCCAGCCCATAGCTGTAGGATCAGATTCCTTGGCCGAAGGTGTCTCGGTTACTTGCGATGTCGCAATAGATGCCAGTCCTAACGAAACAACAAAGGTGGTAATGAGAAGTCGATGCATCGTTGCGTTCCTTTATTCAGAGTTCGCGACCCGAACCCGCTGCCGCTCAAGTATAATCGAAGTGACAATTTATAGGCTGCGATGTTAATTCTTCTTTACTAAAAGGTAGTGCAGTGAATCAGGGTGATAATGCATGAGTACAGGTAAGTCAATGGCAGAAGCTAACGCCACCGGGGGTGGAGAACAAGAGTAAAAACAAATTGCTGACGTTGAAAACGCAGCGCCGCCGACAACCCCAGCCCCCGATAGCAGTGAAGAAGCGTTGTACGCGGTGCACCTTGGCGTGACTGGCATGTTATACGCCGCTGTGGCGGTGATTAATCCTGATCTGCCGCCCATTATCGCGGCGTTACCCATCGGCCTGATCGCGGCCCAGCGCAAGGCCCTGGCTACTCCACGTTCACCCGCATCATATTGACCCTGACGGGCGCTTTCAGCGCCGCGCTGGCTGTCGCATTATTAGATGCGCTGACCGGCTGGCGCGGCGCTGAGACCGAGCAAGCCGACATTCGGCCGGAAGAGAATATTTGAACAGCACCACCGATCAACAAGGCGTGTTAAAATACACCTAACAGTATTACCACGGGGAAGAAAATGTTTGAGTCAGGATTCGCCAACGTACGCCATCAGAAAGGCGAAGGAATCGATTACGAAGGATATCAAATCACTTTTCTCAGTCGCTCCAGCGATTATGTCAGCGCCTCACGGCCCGGTGCTTTAAAAGAAATACTAAAACGCCGTAACGCCGTGTATCGGGACTCCGGTCGATTGCACACCAGCCTGATGCGCAAATATGCCGAAGGCGGCGTATCAGAATCTGAAGACAGCAACGGTGACGGCAAAAGGGTGCCGTGTTTTCGGGTGCAGTTACGCAATCTTGAAACCGGCAAGCCGGCGCAGCGCATTATGCGGTTCAGGCTGCCGAACACGCCGAAAGTGACAAGGCTCAAATCAGGCGAGAAAGCGAAACGGCCGCCGCTGCAGGCAAAAACGACGGCGCTGCGCAAAGCTAAAGCCCTGTGCAAAATTAACGTTGAAGCCTACAACGCCATGGTTGATGACTTTAATGAAATGGTGTTCGAGGAGGGCATAAAGCTGGCAGAAAGCGAAGCGCGCACGCTTAAGCCCAAGTTAAATAAATTAAAAAAATTGGAACAAAAACGCTGGAAGCGCGTGTTTGCTCAGCATTTTCCTGACGGTCTGGCTAATGCTGTCGACCCAACCGAAGAAGCGGCGTAGTAGTATGGCTTACTGCCTACCAACCAAAAGTAACTATTAAGTGTGTGTTTGATTTAAATCAACGCGTGGCTTTGCCAGCCTGCCATGCTTTGCGTGTTTTCAAGCGTTTAGATTGCATGCCTGAAATTTTGGAAAAAACGAAATCGCAGATCCGCGAGGAGCACAGCCATTATGAGTTATGAAATTAAATCGATATTATACACATCAGACCTTTCATCGGGCTCACCTCCCGTGTTTCGCCATGCTGTTGGGCTTGCCGAAAAGTTGGGTGCCGAGTTGCACGCCATAACGGTAACGGCAGCTGTGCCTATGCACCCCTTCGCCGAGTATGTGTCGCCGGAGCAGATCGAAGCAATCAAAGCGGGAGCGTCTGAAAACCGGGCAGCAGAGTTGAGGCAACGTCTTGATAAGTTCGCTGCCGACAACCCCGACTACGATGTAAAGAAAGTGCTAGTCAGCGTGAACGCAACTGAAGGTGACGCTCCGAAAGAAATTCTCGCCGCCGCTAAGAGAGTAGCAGCTGATATGATTGTTATGGGTTCGCGCGGTCATAGTCCGATGGGTGAAATATTCATTGGTTCGGTGGCATCGAAAGTCACCATGAAGACCAGGATTCCCGTCGTACTTGTGCCAATGCCAGCGGGCAGCTGAGGCAGCTGAGAGTAACGTTTAAGTTGGGTGTGTCGCAGAATGTGACAAATGCGATTCTGAAGAGCGATTTAGAAAAGTTCGTCAACACAGCTTGTGACACAGAGCGAAGGTCAAATGGCTAGTACAACCTTGCCTACAATACTCTCTGCGGGCACGGCACCGATTTGTTGCATGCTCACACTTTCTGCGTTATCGCCAACCAATTCATAGCTGGAGCTGTTTATAGCTGCGATGCGTTTGATGATTTCCCCAAACTGCGGGTGGCGCGCCACGACAACATCGCCAATTTTCAATGGCCTTTTTACAACCAGAACGTAATCACCCGCACGCAAAAAGGGCAACATACTGTTGCCCTTTATTCTGCGGATTCTGATCACTGGCTTTCGATCAGCCCTTTAAATCAGGGTACACCATTTCCAGCGCGGGTGGATAAGGTGCCTTGGCACGATAGGTAGCCACGTCTTTAGTTTTCCAGAATATTTCCGCGAACTGATTTACTTTCTCCAGCAGCTCTTCCGCCGCTGAGCGGTCCAGTGATTGCTTGCATTTCGAGCCGAGCATCATGATGCTATGTGTCAGGCTGTGCAGTTCAGGAAATTTCTCCAGCTGCGGGTCTTTGATGTAGTCGCCCCAAATGACGCGAATGTTGTGTTTGGCTTTTTCGGCGTGAGCTTCTTTTTCGGCTACCAGGCGTGAAAATGTCGCTCGCCCTGCGTCGTCATCCTGACTGGTTTCGTTTAGAATATCGAGAAATCGTACGACCGAGATTGCAGCCAGTTGCGCGCTGATCGGGTCGTAAATTTTGCATGGAATATCGCAGTGTGCCGATACAGTTTTAATCGGCAGCGTATCGAGTAGTCGTTTTAACATGATAAATTCCTATTGATTGGTTTCAGCTCTGACTTGCTTTACCTTGCTGTTTTTGAGCGCGTGGCGCACAGCAAAAGCTACCGCAACGATCGCGAACAGGCCCACAAAATGGACGGGTGTTGCCGTCCAGTGACCGTGATCATGCCCTCCGTGGGCGAACGCAGGGCTGTTGATTAGCGCAAAAGCTACCACGCCGTAGATGAGTGATTTTAACATGAAGACTACCTCTGGGTTATGATGGATTAATAGCACCACCCAACGCCTGAGCCTCGCTTGCGGTGCTCTGATCGCTGGGTTAGCAGTTTCTTAAAAATGACCCGACTCAATACAGATCTCACTTACTCCGGCTTTGCCAGACCAAGGTCGCAAAGATACTCGTAAATTCACAAGAGTTCAATTAACGCTTGTCGATAGATAGGTAGTCGCACAAACGTTCCATTATTGCGTGAAATTAAGTTGTAGCGGGCAATAATAGAAGCAATGAGGCTGGACAAGATTGCCAGCCACTGTACATTAAAGACTCTCTACAACTAGCGGCGGACCCGAGCGGGTGGACGGCCACATCGCGGTGCGTATGTTTGCAATTGTCTTTTCACTCCGGTGGTTGACGGAAATTCTACCGGGCCCAAGCGATGCGAAGGTAAGGCAGTTAGTCGCCTTCCTCAAAACGCTAACCGATCCCTGTGTGAAAGACCGGGCGTGTACGGCCGAATGAATACCGGACGTTAATGATGCCAACCCGGATAGCTTGCGGCTTGAGGCATATGATGTATACGGCGATCTGCTGTTACCGAAGTACAGATGTAGAAGATTGGCGCGCGAGGAGTCCGGTTTGCGCCGGATTTGCGACTGTGCAAACCCGGCGCAAACCCGATAAGGTCTATCTATTTAATGGCGAAAGCTGGTGATCAGCGCTGGAATACCCGGCAACATGCCGACTGCCGCCATTACTGACGTTAATACAACAAACATAACACCAGGGATTATCCAGCGATTCATTCTGGTTAATTCCGAACTGCGATCTTTACAACCAATTAATCCGAGGTTATCAAGTAGCATAGTGAGTGACCACCCAAACGCTGGATTAACAAGCGATGAGGCAAATACAACAATTGCCGCTGACTGCGTTGTTTTACCTACACGGGTCATTTCCATACCGGCTTCAAGCAATGGGATAAACACACCCACCACTAATGCCACAGAAAGTACGGGCTGCCATATCGCCAGGTCCATGGGGTATCCCCATACTCCGGCCACAATGCAAAACAAGGCGGTGAGTACGGCGCCAGCAGGAATAGGGCGCTTGGCAATCGCTGCGGGCACAATATAAGTCCCCCACGAAGAAGCAAAGTTTGCACCACCCAATAATGAACCAAAGGTTTGGCGAATAGACGCACTCGTCATAGTGTCATCTATGTTCATTTGTACTTTTTTAGTATGTTTGGGATAACTAATTTTCTGAAATACCTGATGCCCTAAAAAGTCAGGAGACCACATTGCGACCGCCAAAATAGCAAACGGTAGCACCACTACAAAGCTCTCAACAGTAGGTAAACCGAGCATCCAACCCGTATTTTCGCCCCACCAATACGATGGGCTCATGTGAGGTAAACCAGGGCCGGTTTGAAACTCAAATGGCGCACCCATGGCAAAGGCCAGTGTACCCCCCAACAAACAACTCAACGGGACGGCCAGCCAGCGTTTTTTCCAGTGCTCAAGCAAAGCGTATAATAAAATGGTACAAAGAATGACCACGAAGGCAATGTGTGTCATACCTATCTCTTCAGACCAGGCGAACAGTTTTTCAACCTGCGACATGGTGCCAACAAACCCGAGGTACAAAAGTAATCCACCGCATACCCCGTTACTGGTAAGGTTTGCCAGCATACTACCCCCCTTACTAATGGCCAGTATTAAGCCAAACGCACCTATTAATAATCCAAACGCCATGGGGTGACCGCCGGCGGCAACCACAATAGGAATAAGAGGAATAAGAGGACCATGAGTACCGGCAAGGTTTGCGGTAGGTAGTAAAAAGCCTGAAAATAAAATGATAAAGACTGAGACGATGAGTAGTTCGTAGCGTACGTTTTCTAATACGAAGCCGTCATCAAGTCCAAGAGGGCCAGCAAATGTTGCCGCTATTGCGCCAACCATTACTACCTTGCCGATAGTACCAGCCATAGCCGGTATCGTATCTTCCAGCTCGAATCGATAATCACGAAAGGGTAAATTAGGACGCCATCGCCTGGGCGCCATAATTTGCAATTCGTGCTCTAAATATTTATCTCTCGTATCAAATTCTGAACTCGGCCTGTGTTTTTGCTCGTAATTCAGTTCATCTCCCTTGTTTCGGGGCACAGAGCCTTGCTCATGTGTGAATACAGCAGTATCGCCCATCACTATTTCCTGTGTTCGCTAACTGAAAAAATGTGCTACTGCATGGCAGCACGGTTATCCGATGTCAGCGCCTTTTATTGAGCTGACGATAAAAGTCTTATTCGGTTTGAAAAAAGTAGTACGATGCGAAATTGCGTGGTTAAAGGATTTAGTAGGCTTGCAAATAAAGTTAATTATTTACCAGAGTACTTAGCAACTTCAAACGTGTACATTCACAAGTATTAGTTTAGCGGTAACTGCCTGGGCAATATGCGCGACTTTAGTCTATTTGTATGAAGTATCCAAGAAGTGGGGTAGGCGAGCAATACATCCTTGTCGGGAGGGCCATCGCTCCATGGTGTTTTTTCTAACTCCTCGCAGCTGACTGTCCGTTGCGCGTCTTCAACTAACACTTTAACAAAGGTGCGGTTGGTGGAGTTGCTGTTCATAGTTTGACCGCCAAGCACCGTGAGGGTGATCGACGGCCTATCCTTATGTCTTCACTATGTAATTATTTTGTTAATATGCACAATTTTCTCTCGCTAAAGTACCCTCCCTGACCCTTCGACGTCTTTGTGGCAAGCGAAGTGCAATGACGCGCTTGCTCATCAAACTTGCTGAACGGCTGCAACTGGATGAAGCAGCGCTTGAACACTCTGCTGGCGTTAGCCGCTGGTGTGACCATCGAGAACGCCTTGACAGCAGATATCCCCAGCGACGAACTGCAGCGCCACGACGAGTATCAGGACAACGATATGCAAGCCGATGCAAACCTCACCCCTTGGGGCGGCTGTGCAAGCTGCTGGCAAGAACGCTCAGCGTGACAGATTAGCGTTGACCATAAAAATGCGCTAAGAACGGTTTACGAAAACGTTGATGGCAGGCCAGGCAGGTGTTCTGTAACGTTGCGAAAGACGCGATCACGGCATGCCCTTCGCCACGTTCGGCAGCCTGCTGCAGTGCCCCCGCTGCCTGGTGGGTTTGTTGGTCATGGCTTTTGAAATTGCCCGCGTCAGCGCCGACGAAACGCATGATCCGTGTTTTCTCTGCCAGCGGCGGCTGCGGGTGGTCGGCAATCAGCAGAGCCACTGCTGCTACCGTTTCCCAGTCCTCTCGGGATATAGCGCCGGTAATGGTCTGCATGTTGGTACTTAGGTCTTGCATGATCTTGCGCAGTGCCAGCGCTTCGGTCTGGTTGTCGTCCTCGGCCCAGGCCTGTGAGCAGGCGCCTGCCAACAGTGTGCTGATGGTTGTAGCCGTAAGAAAAGTCCTGAATGGTCGTCGCTGTTGCATGGAAACCTCCTTGAGATAGTTGGTTTGGTTAGCCTGCTTTGAGCAGTAGGACGTGGGTCATGCGCACGCGCCGCGCGGCAAGTATATGACGTGAGAGCGGACGGATGCCACAGCAGCGCGGGCGTCCCAGCCGCCATCCAGCGCGGTGGATTTCAAGACAATGGTCGCCTAACGTCAAAAAAACTTACGCCGCCTTGGCCCGTATTCCCAGCAGTGGCCGGATGCGGCGATTACGTCCTGTCGCAGCGAGAAGAATACCAACTTGAATGCAGGTTAGCCGCGCCAGAAGGTGGGGCTTATAAGGACAAAAAGCGTAAAGATTTCCAGCCGGCCGAGCAGCATTGCCGCGCTCGAGATCAACTTGCCCATCGCACTAAATTCGACAAAGTTAGAACTGACGGCCCCTAGCCCGGGGCCAGTATTATTTATGCAGGTGGCGATCGCGGAAAATGCCGTCACCTGATCCACTCCAGTCGCCATCAACAGCAGCATCAACACACAGAAGGTAATCATGTAGACCGCAAAAAACCCCCATACCGCATTGAGAATGTGGCTTGGCAATACCCTGCCATTCAGCTTGATGGCGATACAGGCATTGGGATGAATCAGCAAATCTACCTCGCGCACGCCTTGCTTGTACAGCAGCAGCCAACGGATCACCTTCATACCACCCGCCGTAGATCCGGAACAACCCCCGACAAAGCTGATTAATATTAACAGCACAGGCACGAAGTGAGGCCAGACGGAAAAATTAACGGTGGTGAATCCGGTAGTTGTTATCACCGAAATGACCTGGAACACACTAAACCGGGCAGCTTCGAAGACATTGAAGTAAACCTTGCTCACCAGCAATACCCCGGCGATGCACACACTCACGACCGCAATAATCAGCAAAAATGCCTGCAGCTCGCTATTTTTTGTGTACGCGCGGTAATAATTTCCGTAAAACGCAATGAAATGCACGCTAAAATTGATTGACCCCAATACCATGAATACGCAGGCGATTGTCTCCAGCAGTGGACTGTCAAAAAAGCCCATGCTGGCGTCATGGGTGGAGAATCCGCCAGTAGAGAGGGTGGCAAAGCTGTGTGTGATTGCATCAAACAAGCTCATACCGGCGAGCAGGTAAGCCAGCGCACAAAGCACGGTCAACCCGAAGTATATTTTCCATAGTGCGCTGGCGGTGTCCTTGATTCGGGGGGTAAGCTTGCTATCTTTCATAGGCCCCGGCGTTTCGGCCCGATACAGCCGCATACCGCCGACACCCAGCATCGGCGCGATCGCAACGGCCAGCACAATTACGCCCATGCCACCGAGCCACTGCAATTGCTGGCGGTAATAGAGAATAGACTCTGGCAGGTAGTCGAGGCCGACGATGACCGTTGATCCCGTAGTAGTAACGCCGGAAACGGCTTCAAACAATGCGTCGCCAAACGGAAGATGCGGGCTAAAAATAAAGGGCAGCGCACTCACCACGCTGAGTACGCACCAGAACGCAGCGACAATGATAAATCCGTCCCGCACCCGTAACACGTAACGCTGCTTGCGTGCCGGCCACCAGATCAGGAAACCCCCGCCAAGCGCCACCAGCAGAGTGTAGACAAAGTCATGCGCCTGGCCATCCTGGTACAGCAAAGACACGATGATAGGTGGCACAAACGTTGCGCTATAGGCCATCATAAACAGCCCGATTAATTGTTGAATCAGCGTGATATGCATTTTCAGCTACCGAAAAGAACGGCGTGGTGCCCACAATTTTCCCGCACAACACCCGTGAGCAATGCAAAATAGAACTGGCATTCCACTTTATTAACTTATATATGAACCACATTTAAAAGTGGACAAAGCGTGGCAATTGTAGCTTTACCCCACGGTAAAAACGAGGTCGCTAATCGACAGCCGTAACAACCCACTCGAAAAATGATCAAAGCTAT
>JBBKXJ010000034.1:0-10485 GCA_037969395.1 Pseudomonadales bacterium | reverse complement strand
CATCATCTTGTTACAAGCGATAAACACCGCGCACTTGCCGAGGTGCACCGCGTGCTCAGACCCGGTGGGCAGGTGCATATTGCAGACTGGGGCAGGCCGACTAACGTCCTAATGCGGCTGTTATTTTATCAAATTCAACTGTTCGATGGGTTTGCCACTACACAAGAGAATGTGGATGGCAAACTGCCGCAGTATATCCACAATGCGGGTTTTAGTGATGTTCAGGTAGGCAGGTGTTTTAATACGGTATTTGGCACGTTGGCGCTTTATCGTGCGGTTAGAGTTAAATAGGGAGAATAGATGGGTGCTCGTTTCCCTCTGTATTCGCTACATGTCCAGCCGAGTCGTCGGCTAGCGAGGCAGAATCTACCATCAATCAATATTTTGCCGCGATTCCTGGCTCGGACAGTGCGCCGCTTTATGGTCCGTTGGCCAGGGGTCAGCGCTCGTGACTGACGTTCAAAGTCCTTTTACGACAGGGCAACGCCAGCTACCGTTAAGGGTTAGAAGATGCCTGCCCATCGAGAAGGGGGCAATGTGGCAGAAGAATAAAGTTGGCAGGTGTCTTATAAGCCTTAACGATTGCGGACGAGAAGTTCAAATGACGGCAGGTGACACGATTAGCCCGTGCACGGGATAAACACGAGTGTTGGGTCTACCCCGTGCGCTAGTGCCATCCCCTAGGCTGATTATATCTGGCTACTTGATGCCAGCGGAATTTTCGGGGGTTCCGGCTTACAACCCCAGAGGGGTATAAGGTTTAGGTGAGGCGGGCTTTATGGCTAGTCTCCAGTGGCTGTTTCCACCTCATCCCAGATATCGCTCCACTTCTCCGGCAGCGCATGCACAATTCCCTGGTGGCAATCGATGCAGGTTTCGCCGCCTTTCATGGCTTGCGCATGCTTCCGCTGGGCCCTTCGCTCCTGGAGACTGAGATCCATGCGCTCGAAGTTATGGCAGTGGCGACAGAATTCCGAATCATTCTCCCGGAATCGAGTCCAGACGTGTTTCGCCATTTCACCACGATGAGCTTCGTACTTTTCCTTAGTATCCAGCTTGCCTAGAAGCTCTGGTACGATGTCCATGGATACCACCATCTTGTTCCACGTGTACTCGAACCAGCCGTGGGGCAAGTGACAGTCCGCGCAACCCGCCTGTACACCGGCTTGATTGTTGAAGTGGGATGAGGCTTCGTACTCCGGGCGAATGGACTGCTCATGGGAATGACACGAGAAACAAAACTCGGTGGAGCTGGTTTCATGCAGAACGAAATTGAATGTACCTAATCCGGCAGCCCCGGCTGCAAGGGCAAGAAAACCACCAAGCGGAATACCCAACAGCCATTTTTTATGCGGCCGGGCCCACAACCGCGCCCACCAGCTATTCCGATTCTCGTCTCGATCAGCTTGAGTCATGATAGAATCCTTTGTTGCCCAGCTTCTGTTAAGCGGCAGTAAAGCAGGCGCTAACTCGGCTCAGAAGACGTGAGAATCCTCAGCTACGGCTGTTCAATCGGGGCTGGCGTAGAAGTGGAGCAGGGCCTCGAGATCTTCGTCGCTCAGAGGGTCGAACTTGAGTTTCATTTTTTTGGATTGCTCCCGCTCACCCGCTTTGTACTCGGCAAAAGTACGCCGCATATACTCCAGCCACTGCCCCTTGAGAATGCCGGCGTCATCCTCTGCATTGGCGCCACCGTCGCTGTGGCAGCGTTCACACGCCTGCTCATGGACGGCGCGGCCGCGCTTGGCGAGGGCCGGGTCGAACTTCTGAGTGGCTGCTGCAAAGGGCTTTGCCGCGTAGTAGGCTGCCAGTGCTTCAATTTGAGCTTCGCTAAGGTCCGCGGTCACTGCACACATATCGGTGGGTGCGCGGTTGGTATCGCCCGCCCGGAACTTGCCTTCTATACACGGGCGCGCTTTGTCCTGGTAGGCAAACAACGCGTCGGAATGCACAAACTCCGAAATACCGGCGATCGTCGGCACATCCGACCATTCGCTGGTCCCATCGGCGCCGTGGCAGCCATCGCATTGCTGTACTAAAGCGTCAAGTTCATCACCCGCGGCGGAACCGACAAAAACCACCGCCACGAACAACGCTCCTGTAATAAGCCATCTTCTAATCATTCGGTAATCATCCTGGACGAAAGCGCTTGTTGGATATTAGCATTTTCACCAGCTCCACCGATATACGTAATTCCCCTATAAGTAGTTCCCCCAATTGATCACTCGGTACCTTTAACGTAAGATAGTAAGAGTCATAAAATAAGGCAGAAAACAAATGAAAAGCGTATCCCCCAGGGGGTTGTGTGTTTTCATTCTATTTGCAGCAGCGCTGCTGATCGGTTGCGAAGGGGATGACGGCTCTGATGGACCACCCGGGCCCGAGGGACCCGCCGGGTCACCCGCAGCGGTTACGCCCATTGGCCCTTCCGGCGGTGTGCCGGTAAGTTCAGCCGAGAAAATCAACGTCGAGATTACCAGCGCGACCGTACCCACGGGTGGTGGTGCACCCGTTATAGATGTGAGTCTCACTAACGACCTTGGCCAGGGTCTGACCGGACTGCCGGCGGCCAACATCCGCTTTCTCATCTCTCAGCTAAGCCCCGGCGCTAACGGTGAATCCAGTGCCTGGCAAGCGTACATCACTCGCAGTGATGGCGGCGTCGAGAACGCCCAGGCGACCACCGAAACGGCAACGGTCGGTACCTACGTGGACAACGGCAACGGCACGTATCAATACACGTTTGCCAATGCAGTTACCGATTATCCAGCGGGTCCCACCTACGACGAGACCAAAACCCACCGGGTGGGTATCGAAATACGCACCGACTCGGAAAGCTTTCTGGCGGAGAACATTCCGGCTAACAATGCCCCCTTCGATTTCGTACCCAACGGCGGAACACCAAGCTTCACGCGGCTGATTGCCGACACCGGCACCTGCAACGCATGCCACGACAACCTGGAACTACACGGCGAGGCGCGCTTTGACGTCGAATACTGCGTGCAATGCCATAACCCCTCGTCTATCGACGGCAATACCGGCAACTCGGTGGACATGAAAGTCATGATCCACAAGATTCACTTCGGTAAAGAACTCGCCAACGGTTACCAGGTCGTTGGTTTCGGTGACACCGTGCATGATTATTCCAACGTGGAGTTTCCGCAAGACGTGCGCAACTGCACTACCTGTCACGATGAGAGCGACGACACTACGCCGCAAGCGAGCAATTGGCGGATGGTGGCCAACCGGGCGGCCTGCGGCACCTGTCATGACGATGTCGACTGGGTTTCCGCCACCGACGGGCATCCTGGCGGCCTCGTGTTTAGCGACGACACCCAGTGTCTCGACTGCCACGGCCCCAACGCCACGGTTAACGACGGAGAAGTGCAGATAGCCAAAGCGCATGAACTTCCCGGACAACTGGCGAGCGCGGAGTTCGCCTTCAACCTCCTTGGCATCACGAACACCGCCGTTGGGCAGCAGCCCCAGGTGACGTTCTCGGTCACCGATCCGAGCAACAGCGACGCGCCATACAATCTTGCAACCGCCCCTGAATTTACCGCCTGCGACACCGGCACCAGCCGTCTCGCAATCAACATCGGTTGGACGACTAGTGACTTTACCAATACCGGCTCCGGCAACGATCCCGCGCAACCAATAAGCATTAACCCGCTCACCGGTCCAGGCTGCGGCGGTACGGCTACCGACAATGCAGATGGCACCTACACCGTCACTTCACCGGTTCCCGTTCCGACAGGCCTCGATGGTTCGCTGGCGGCTGCCCTGGAAGGACACCCGTGGAAAGACCTCGATAACGATGGCACGGCGGGTTTCGACGAACGTATTGGCATAACCAACGCAATCGCCTTTGCCGGTATCGGCGGTGGCGAAGCCACACCCCGGCGCAATGTCGTCGCCATCGAAAAATGCAACGACTGCCATAATCGCCTGTCGGTTCATGGCAATAATCGCACCGACAAACCAGAAGTATGTACCATGTGCCACAATCCCAACGCCACCGATAATGAGCAGCGGGGTGCCGGCGACTGTCTGGCGCAAGTGGGCGCGGACGACGCCCCGATCGACTTTAAATATATGGTGCACGCCATCCATGCCGGTGAACGCAGCGGCTATACGGCGTGTGGTTTCGGCAACAGCGTGCACAGCTACGCTGAGCTGGTCTACCCGGGCCGGCTTAACAACTGCGAGGGTTGCCACCTGCCCGACACCTACTACCCGGTGGAACCGGGTGTGCTGCTGGGCACTACTGTTGATGTGGGCGCCTTGCCGGATCCGACCGATGACAGCGTAATTTCGCCTAACACCGCGGCTTGTTATGGCTGTCACGTCAGTACGGTGGCCGTTGAGCATATGAAACAGAACGGCGGTGACTTTAGCGCCGCCAAGGCAGCCGACAGTACGTTGATCTCCGCGGCAGTGGAAACCTGCGCGCTGTGTCATGGCCCTGGAGCGATCGCCGATGTGAAGCAAGCGCATGACGTCGGCAACTTTCTCTTCAACTAGACGGCGTCTGTAGGCATGAACGCCGCCGCCGGATTTTGGTCCCGATGTGTACAATTGTCCCGTGCAACCTTTCGTTCATGGGGCTGGGCAGTGGCTCTCATCTGTGTTGTGCCCGCCGGCCTGGCGCAGGAAGAGAAAACCGCATCGCTTCTCGAAGGGTCTTATAGCCGCAAAGGGGCCGATACCTGTCTGGCCTGCCATGATGACCAAATCACCCTCGCTGTTTTCCGCAACGGACACGGCATTCCCTCGAATCGCAATAGCCCGTTTGGCCATGGACAATTACAGTGCGAAGCCTGTCACGGTCCCGGGGACGCTCATTCCGGCCGCGTGCGGCGAGGCAAAGAGCGCCCGGCGTTGATTGAATTTGGCTCCGATCGGGCAACGCCTGTAAGCGTGCAGAATGATATGTGCCTGGCCTGTCACAAGAGCGACTCGGGCGTGGCTTGGCATGCGAGTGCACACGACAGCAGCAGCGTCGCCTGCGCGGACTGCCATACCAGCCACGCTGCCCGTGACGGGGTGTTAACCACGACCGGTCAGGCGCAGGTCTGCGACGACTGCCATTCTGCGCAACGCATTGCGGGGCTCAAGCCTTTCGCCCACCCTGTGGACGAGGGCAAGATGAACTGTGGCGCCTGCCACAGCATCCACGACGGCGACGGCGAGCACCAGCTTAGCCGGCCGACACTGAATCAAACCTGTTACCAGTGCCATGCGGAGAAACGCGGGCCGTTTGTCTGGGAGCACGCCCCGGTGGCTGAAGACTGCAGCGTCTGTCACGACGCGCACGGCTCCAATCACCCCGGTATGCTAACGCAGCGTGGGCCGTTCCTGTGTCAGGCCTGTCATTCCCAGGCCGGCCATCCCAGTCTGGCCAACGACGCCGGCGGACTCGCCAACGCCAGCCCCTCCAAGTATCTGCTCGGGCAGAACTGCATGAACTGTCATTCCCAGGTGCACGGCAGCAACCATCCGTCCGGGTCGAGGTTAATGCGATGAGCCAATACAACGGACAGCGGACTTTGTATTTTTTGGGCGTAGCTTTTACCGGTCTTTGTGCGGCACATAACAGCGCCGCGCAGCCCGATACTTCGGCTTGGAAATGTGAGTACTGTCCTTTTGAGAAGGGCGTGCAAGCCGACTATAAAGCCGGCGGTGGGGTAGTCACTGATGACGCCGCCCGCTTCGGCAATGCAACCGGCCACGATAAGCAGGGCGGCTTTGTGATTGCCGCCGGTGACGGCAGCTATACCAGCGACGGGTTGCAGGCGTCGTGGTATCTGCAAGATTTAGGACTGGATTCCCGCTCCGCCCTCATCGAGGCCGGTCGGCCCGGCAGTTACGATGTCAGAATTGCCTATCGCGGTCTGCCCTACCGCTTGTTCGACACGACCGATACGGTATATGCCTCGACCGGCAACAGCCTGCAACTGCCCGGTGACTGGGCCCGTTCCGCGCTCACCTCAGGATTCACGGACCTGGACGCCAATCTAAGCAGGCGTAATATTGAAAGCGACCGCGACATCATCGAAGTAGGCGGCAGCTACCAGCCTAACGCTCGTTTCGAATTGTTCGCGGACTACCGCTATCAGACGCAGGACGGCGTCGATCAATTCGGTGGCGCCAATTTCACTCAAGCAAGCCTGCTGCCGCGGCCGTTTGATTATCAAACCGATGAACTGGACCTGGGGGTCCGCTACCGTGGTGAACGCGGTTATGCCCAATTGGGTTTCTACGGTTCGTTTTTTCAAAACCAGAACACGGCGCTGATGTGGGATAACCCCTTCACCTCCTTCCCTGGCGCCGAGCGCGGCGCGTCGGCTGAAGCGCCGGACAACCGCTTCGGCCAACTGTTATTCAAAGCGGGCTACCGTTTCAAGTGGGCGACGCGGCTGCTGCTATCCGGCGCCTTCGGTAACATGGAACAGGATGAGGCCTTGCTCCCCTATACTATCAACCCGAATATTAGTGCCGCGTCCTTACCCCGAACGCGGCTGGATGGTGACGTAGACACCACCAATTTGCTCCTGTCCTTATCTTCCCGGCCTATTGCGCCGCTCAGTCTCAAGTTTTCGTATCGCTACGACGAGCGCGACAACAAAACAGCACAGGAAGTATGGTCGCGGGTCATCGTCGACAGCTTCGCATCGGGTGACCTCGAAACGAACCGGCCGTACAGCTTTGAGCGAAACAGCCTGACGGCGAGCGCTGATTGGGCGCTGCGCACCGGCCTGCGGCTTGGGGCCGGCTATGAACGTCGGGAGCTCGACCGAGATCTGCAAGAGGTGGCGGAGCAAACGGAGGATACCGGTTGGGGGAGGATACGCTGGCGTCCTAACGCCTACGTTGAGCTTAGCGGCCGGGCGGGCACTGCCAAGCGGGAAATAGATCGCTATGACACTGAGCTGGCGTTGAGCTTCGGCCAGCAACCGCTGTTGCGCAAGTACAATCTCGCCCATCGTTTCCGCGAGTTCGGTGAGTTGACATTTTCCGGTTCCCTGCCGCGCACACCGTTGTCCTTGTCCGCGACGCTGGCGTATGCCGACGACGATTACTCCAAATCGGTGCTCGGTTTGTTGCAGAGCGAGGAGCTCCGTTACGGTGTCGACCTGAGTTGGTCCGTGTCCGAGAAAGCTCAGTTATACGCCAATCTGGGGCTGCAAAAGGTCGACGCCGAGCAGGCGGGAAGCAGCAGTTTCTCCACACCTGATTGGCGGGCACGGCATGAGGATGAATTCCTAACGGCTGGATTCGGTTTCAAACTCAAGCAGATTGCCGACCGTATCGACTTGACGTTGGACTACACCCATGGGGCGGGAGACAGCGCAATCGATGTGACAACAATCGACGGACGCGGCCCGTTGCCGGGTCTGGACTCGACGCTGGATTCATTGCGCCTTTCCGCCATATATAAATTTTCCAAGCGCCTGCAAGGGTTCGCCGAGCTACGCTACGAGGCATTCGAGGCCGACGACTGGGCGCTTCAGGGTGTCGCACCCGCCACTATTCCATCGGTGCTAACTCTCGGTGCCGATCCTTATGACTATGATGTCTTTGTGCTTGGGTTCGGCGTCAGTTACAGCTTCGGGAGTAGTCAGCAAACAGGGGATGATCCGTGAACAAGCGGTGCTGCAATTTATTTGGGCAGCAGAACACACTCAAGCAGCAGCGCTAACAATAACAAGCCGCTGAACTTGCGCGTATGGTCGAACGCATGGGCAGAAAACCACAGTGGCCAGATTTGCGTGGGGAAGCGCTCGGGCCGGGTTTGTGGTTTGCTTTTTTTGAACACTCCGACCAGGCGCTTTAGCGACACCAGGTTGATAAAAACCAGTGCCAGCGGCCAGCCGAAATAGCCGTTGGCAATGATCAAGCCGGTGATCAGGTATTGTGCCACCAGCATAACGATCACGCCGAGGCGCGCGTTGCGTTCACCCAGGATCACCGGCAGCGAGTGCACCCTCTTGGCGCGGTCCAGGTCCAGTTTGTCGATATGTTTGCCGAACAGCACCGAGGTCGGCCCCAACGCGAAAAGCAGGCTAAGCAAGGCAACATGCCAGCTCCATATGCCGCTAACGACGAAATAGCTGCCGCCTATCATCAGCGGCCCCCACACCAGCAATACCGCCGGCTCGCCGAGCCCGATGTATTTTAACGGCCAGGTATAGAACACGGCGAAAAACATGCCTGCCGCCAACAAGCCCAGTGTTATGCCGCCCCGTTGCATCACCAATATGCCACCGCAGAGTAGCGCCAGGCCCCCGGTAAAAGCAATATAGCGCAGCAACTGATTGCGGCTCAGCAGGCCGTCTTCCAGCACATGCACACCGTATTGATTGCGATAGTAATTGCCTTTATCGATGCCCCGCGCCGAATCAATAAGGTCGTTTAACAAGTTGTTGGTCGCGTGCGCGAGCAACAGGCCGATCGTAGTCAGCAACCACAGCGCGATATCAAAGTGCTGATCACGCCAGGCTAGCAAGCCACCGATGGCAGCGGAACTGAAGGTCATCAACAAAACCGAGGCGCGGGTCGCGATTAGCCAACGGCCGACAATATCCAGCGCCGCCCATTGCGCGGCGCTAACTGCTGGCATGGTGGTTACAGCTTGCCCCCAGATTTTCAGATTCACCTTAGCTCCCGGTACTTTTGCAAACGCTGCACACAAAACCCCTAACAAGCGCTGCAGACGGCGACAACGATGAGTCTAGCAGCTACCTTAAGACGCGATGCACTAAGACGCGATGCACTGCAGTGTCTGCTTGGTGGGGTTTATTTAGCAGAGATTAATCGTTAGTTGATACAAGTCAAACGAAAAAACCGAGGATCTGCGATGATTAGCGAAGAGAATGAACAATTTCATCGTTGAACAAACGCGTGCCATTACTAGAAAACCACAAAATAGATCCTCGCACACTCAATCTCTGGCCCGCCCGGCTGGATATAATTCAAGGTGCCACCGGTTTAGTTCTGGTGCTTTTTATGTGGGTGCATATGCTGCTGGTCTCCAGCATTTTGTTGGGCAAGGACGCGATGTATTTCGTCGCCCGCCTGTTTGAAGGCCAGTACTTTTTCGGCCGGCCTTATCCTATATTGGTCAGCTTTATTGCCGCCGCCATATTCGTGATTTTTGCGGTACACGCCTTGATCGCCATTCGCCATATGCCGAACAGCTACCGTGAATACCGCAGGTTCTGGCAGCACTCTCGCTCGCTGCGCCACCCTGACACCACGCTGTGGTTAATACAAGTGATTACCGGGCTACTGCTTATGTTCTTCGCGTCGGTGCACCTGTACGGCATGTTCACGCATCCGGGCGATATAGGCCCTTATGCGTCGTCCGACCGGGTGGTGACCGGCGTCATGTGGCCTATCTATTTGCTCTTATTGTTTGCGGTGGAGTTGCATGCCGGTATCGGCATTTACCGCCTTGCGCTTAAATGGGGCTGGCCCAGTGGCAAGGACCCGCGTCATACGCGCCGCATTCTCAGCCGGGTGAAATGGGCGATCAGTATTTTCTTTATCGTGCTGGGTTTATTGACGCTGGCGGCCTATATCAAAATCGGTATTGAACACCGCGACCACGCCGGTGAGCGTTACGTGCCGGCAGCACTGCAGTCCACTCCTTCAAAATCGCCACCGGGAAGCTAGCCGAATGCAAACGATTCATACCGATGTGCTGGTAATTGGCGGCGGCCTGGCCGGCATGCGCGTTGCCATCGGCGTCAAGCGCCGCGGTCAGGATTGCATTGTGTTGAGTTTGGTCCCACCCAAACGCTCGCACTCAGCGGCGGCGCAGGGCGGTATGCAGGCCAGTCTGGCCAACAGCATAAAAGGCGAGGGCGACAACGAGGACGTGCACTTCGCAGACACGGTGCGCGGCAGCGATTGGGGTGCCGACCAGCAGGTGGTACGCATGTTTACCAATACGGCGCCGAAGGCCGTACGCGAACTGGCCGCCTGGGGCGTGCCGTGGAACCGCGTGCAGCGCGGTGATCGTGAAGTCGTTATCGATGGCAAGCGCGTGAACGTTTGTTAGGGTGCGAGGACGTCTGCCCCAAAGAGCTGCCCTTGGCCACGCAGCTCGCATTCATACGCCGCAAAATGGCTTTTATCACAGGGCTACCTTTTCAAGACGCCACACCGCCCTGACTTGAAGTGGTTTAATCGGAACGGACACCTCGGTAAGGGCGATAAGGCAATGATAAACGAGGTGAACGATGTGCAAAACGACGCGCAGAAAGTATACTGCTGAAGAGGCCAGGATAGTGTGTGAGGATTGCTGTTAGCTCGCAATGATCGGAAATTGCGATACAAGCCCGTAAGTAAGGAGGTAATGATATTGTATCGGTTTTCGACCGCGATCATATCGGCGTGCATGGGGTCTTGTGCCTTTCCAGCCTGGGCAGATTCTGACAGCAGGGTCCTTGAGCAGATCGTGGTACGCGCTCAATACCG
>JBBKXJ010000033.1:0-9558 GCA_037969395.1 Pseudomonadales bacterium | reverse complement strand
CGTGATGGACACAACAGAAAGAACCAGCTCGATGGTTGAGAATCTAAACGGGCGAGTCAGAAAGCCAATCAGAAACCGCAGAGAAATTGATCATGGCTACTTGGATTTACTGAGATATTTCCTCAACCATAAGCCCCTCATCCGCAGCGCACGACCGGAGCGAAAAGGAAGGACACCCGCTGAAATATTATCGGGTAAATCCCATCCACATTGGCTCGAATTGCTCGGCTTCGAACGCTTCCACCGCGCCGCTTAAGCGGCACTTCGCGGTCCATGCCGCCAACACTGATGCTTGATTAAGCACCGGTGGGCAAAAGCTCGCCAATTGGAACCCTAAACACCCTGTTTTTGAACCACGCCGAACTTCCAATGACCGCTCAAAATAGCGACCCGCCAGAGACAGGGACTAGCTGACGTCGGCATCCCCCTGGATCATGTCGTGCAACAAGGGCGTCGTCATGTCATCTGTAATGCGCGGTACTCAGTGCGCATGAGAACCGCCCGGCAGCGCGGATGCGTTGCCGGGGCCTTCGTTCTTCGTGAGGTCGTCCTTCCTCCTCGTCGCGTGAGTCGGGGACTTGAAAATGTTCCCGGATGGATTTTTGCCATCTGCCTCGCAGCAGCGATCATCAGGCGGCTCTGGAGCGATGTAGGTGAAGCTGGCCTTTACGGTCGCCACTGAACCATCATCGCCCACGACACGGACGGGCACGATGCCCTTACCCGGCGGCGACGTCACGATGATCTTCGACCGCGTCTTGTTAATTTTCATGATCTCTACAGCTTGTGAGCCGAACATGACCTTGGCTCCGAGCACAAACCCTTTGCCGTGGATTGAAACAGTGGTGCCACCCTCTTCGGGTCCGGTAATTGGGATCAGGGACCCCGCTTCTGTTGCCAATGGCACCTGGAAGTCAGTGAAGGGATTGCGCTTGAAGAAGACGGCCACTTGGGCTGCCTGTACCCCTGCATCGCGCGTTATCCGTACTGAAACCGTTCCGTCGTCATGATCGACAATCGGCGTCGCACTCCCGCCACGGACCTTGATCTCGAACTCGTGTGCAAAACCGGGCCCCAGAATCTCCTTGAGCATCCCACCCGAGGTAGGCCTAGCGACCCAGTCGAAAGCTCGGTCAAAATTTTTCACTGGTGTGAGGTGCACCTCCTGCGTTGCCTCGATGGTCGTAGCTGCATAGAAGCCCATCGAACACTCCCGGATAAACTTGTCGCCAAGCAACGTCACGCCCTCGACTCGGATAGCTACCGAGTACGCTCCATCCCGCCGAACGGACCTCAGCTCTCCGGTGAAAACGCTGGTCCCTGGCTTACGTTCCTCGGGCTTCAGAGTGACTTTGTGTGTAGCGGACACGTTCAATTGGCGCTTTATGAACGCTGCCTCCTTGATACTCAGGACATCCATGCGCCGCTCCATGAGCCCGGCGTTGGACTCAGAGTGGATACCCGTTTCGACCATCATATTTTCCTCGGCGGTAAGGTTACCGAGCTTGGTGCCGACCGAATTCTGAATCGGTATGACCTCGGCTGTTACCTTGGCACTTCGAACTGAGTCTCCGTCAAGAACAACCTTGATCGGGATTGCTTCTCTTGTCCTGATCTCGCGGTTAGGCAGATCACACTGCAGCCGGAGCGCTTCGTCCGCGATCACTGCGAACGTGTACGAGGTGCTTTCCTTGATGCCGGGGAAACCTGGCCCGCATACGGAAGCGATCCACGTTCCTCGGTGGTACCGGTTATTGTCGCCGGTTAAGGGAAAGCGGAGAACCAGGATCTTGTGGAATCTGCCCGAGATCCAGGTGATACCTTCCTCGTCGCGGTGGTCGTTCTCGGTGATCGTGATCGGTTGAGCCCCTGCCTCTGGCGATTGGACGCAGAAGGTGGGTGCACGCCTGAGGCTGCCTTCGGCCCATGTCAGAATGAACGTAGCCGAGCGGCATGTCCTCGTCAGTGGGACCTCCTGAGTCACCGTGTCGCCCGTATTGAGCACTCCCGCCGGGTCGACAACCTCTGCCTGATTCAGTACACGCGCCACCGCAGCCGTGAACCATTTGCTCAGGCTACCTGGACCTTCAGCGGCATAGTCGAAGTAGTCATCCGGTCCAGCTGCGAGGGTGCGTAGTAGCGGTCCGTTGACGGCGTTGCCTCCCCCGAACCCAACAGCGAGCAGGTTGGTACCCCGCTCGGCGAGGTATTTGTCGCGGAAATTGACCACCTGCGGGTCGTTGTAAGCAGGCGCCGCAACGCTACCGATAAGGCAGTCCATGGTGTTCTGCTTGCCGTCGGTGAGCAGAATAATCCAGCGCTTGCGGCCGACTGGCTGGACAGCGAGCTTATCGCTGGACACCGACACCGCGATGCTCAGTGGTGTCGCACTACCGTCTGCTGGCATTCCGGCGACAGCATTGTTGATATCGAAGGGCAATGCAGCGTCATTCTGAACGCGCTCTTCGAGCGGGCCGAATGAGACAAGCTCCTGCTGCCAAGACTCCTCGCACCCTGAAGCTGGCTGACCAGGGGGGACCTTGAACGTAAACGCTCCAATGTTGTCACCTACGCCATTACGATGAACATCCAGGACGCTCATGAGCGTAGCCATGCTGTCCTTGAGCGCATTGATCTTATCAGGGGTCTCTCCGCCGGGACCAGCCGGGGTGGAGCCGCGCATGCTGAAAGTGTCATCAAGCACTAGGTGGATGTCCGCAGGGATAGGGTCCTCGGTGCTCGGCATCACGTTCACAACGAACGAGATTTCCTTGGTGGTGCCGTTTCCGACCGTTGCCTCTTGTACGGCGGAATTCGGTTCCGGATGCGGGTCGTGCAGCACTAGATCAACGGCAGTAGCTGTAACGATGGTCTCTCCGACCGGGAACAGGTGCCCAGAAGCCGGTGTGAATGCGGTGGGTATGCCATCCTTGCACTCCGGGGTGATCGTGACGTTGGGGTCCGGATAAAATACGCGCGTCCCGCCGGGGCCTTCCTGTGGCCCGACGTTCAGTACCTCGCCGTCCATCTTCAATGTTTGATGGAGTTCGAGAAGCTTGGTCAGGAAGAAGTGAAACTGCCAAAAGATGGGGTCGGCAGGAGTCGTGGTGGTAGGGTAGAAGTCCCCTGCGCCGCACAACCGGCCGTGCTGGGTGTTGTGATAGTCGATGACGTCATATAGCGCGTTTGCGTCGGCGTAGTCTTCGAGCTTTTGGCTGCCGTCTCCGGCTATAGTGAACCTCGCAGGTAGTTTCTGGATATTTCCCAAGTCCGGGTGGCGCTCCTCATTGACGATGCCGTTGCCATCACCCGCCTCTCCGACATGATCCACGTCGCGTCCCGAGTGAAGGTGATTGGGTCCAGAGACGTAAATGGGGACACAAGGGTAGCCAAATATACCTCGCCAGCAGTTAAACTTGTCGATAAATCCACGGTGGAAGTGGAAGAAACGACCCGGGTTGTCAAACGCGAAGCCCGGCGTGTCCTCCGCCACCTGGTGCCAGTAATAGTGTTCGCCCAGAATATTGTTTCGATCTTCGTGATCGATTGCGTTGCCGGGTTCACCGGTGACGTAGTAGATCTCTGCTTTAGCGTCCCTTTGCACGTTGAAGGTAATCGAGCCCACTTCCGGAGTGCCGTTGACCTCCGCCACGACAGTAACGACAAAGGTGCCGGTCTTTGTAAAGTAGAACGAAATCTCGTCTGACCCTTGGAGGTCTGAGAGTTCCAGGGCAATGGTGTCGCACTTTGTGAGATGACCTCGTATGTTGCCTTGAGGATCCTCGGGGTCCTGGGGATCGGCTGGGGTACCGACTAGAGAGGATATGTCGTAGTCCTTAATGGCGTCACCACCTGATATTGACCAGGCAATCCCGCCAATGTTGGTCAGCGACCCTACGGGAACTGCTGTGAGGAATACGCGTACGCCAACGTTCATCGCCATCTGTCCCGCTGGCGGCGAAGAATGGATAGGGTTGTTCTTGGCGGGATCTAACGCTTCGCTTACGCGCGGTGGGATTACCCCTGTGTTGAGTTCGATGGTAAGCATGGCGACGAGTTCTCTTGCTGAGTGTAGGACGAGCAAATTCCGTATCGATTACATGGGATGATGTGGGAAGCTATGACACAAGTAAATTCTACTGATGGGCTAGTACGATAGTGTTAGAGCGGTAAGCATTGTTGGCGTATGTTGAGGATACGGGTAATTTGTTATCACCTCGCAGGTCAGACGACTATTGGGATCGATCTTGGTTGTAATGGAGGCGGTGTGTCGTCCACCTTGGCCTTTTTTACTTGACCACTACATAGCGCAATTTGTCGGTACTACTATGGTATTAGCACTTTTGTGTAATTTACGCTGCGCTAAACGTCTCTCACAATGTGTCATGCACCTGCTAAAGGAGTTCTAGCATGAAACCTCACTTTGTTGGCTTGCTGGTGTCGCTGTTACGGCTTTACTGTCGGCTGTGACAAGACTGTCACCGGGCAAAACAGCAGCGCCCTTTCCAGGCCTGAAACTCAACCAACGTATCGATAGACTGCAAAATGATTTCAAAGAACTAGAAGCACAAACCGCCAATATTAAGACCAAGAACAATGTTATTTTCATGACGCTGCTAGAGCAGATTTTTTGGTCAGGTGAAAGTTAGGAGAAAGACTACGACACAGAACCATCGAGTTGCGCGAACCAATTAAGTAAAACGAATAGCGTTTGAATAGTAGGTAGGACGAAAAAAAGACGATGTGGATAAATGCTTAGCCGACTCGCGAAAACAATTCCTAAGCTGTCAGCTGCCCTGCGTCGAAAGGTTCAGCTAATACGACGATATTATGACGGGATAGAAGGGGCTGCTCGGTTGATAGGTTCGATCTTGCTTAGGCAACATGGAATTATGTGTTTTATGCACATAAACACAAGGAGATAGACATGGCTTGGAACGAAAATATCGTCGATACCAGTATTCTTGCAGTGCACGCGGCGCTAGTGCCAAACGGTGGTCAAGGTGAGGTAGTACTCTTTGGCGGGGATGAGCATTGGGGCGCGCAACAGGAACCTGGAGGTGATTTTCGGAAAACTGAATTGTATGACGTCGCCACACACACGATTGTAGAGGGCGGCATACCCTCGCCGGACAGTGATGTCTTTTGTGCGCATCATGCATTTGCGGCCGATGGACGTCTGCTAATTGCAGGTGGCACACAGAAATGGCCTGATTCGGATGACATCCACGTGCATGGTTTAGATTTTCTTGGTCACAGGCGATGCTGGGTCTACAATCATATTCAACGTACGTGGCAAGAAATTCAAAAACTCAATCCCAATCCCGATCAGCCGGATGAGCCTCATTCAGGAGGCCGGTGGTATCCGGGTTTAGTTACCTTAGGGAATGGTGATGTACTAGCTCTTTATGGTCACCTGGATCAGCAAGACTCGCGTCATCGCAACGTTCTGCCCGAGCGTTATCGACAGTCGGCCAATCAGTGGGCGAATCTACCTAAGGATATTGGCACCAGAGGCGAGCCAAATTCTGGAGGTCGTCGGTATCTGTTCTTTCCTCGGTGTTTTGTCATGCCTAATGGCCTGCTATTTTTTGCCACACCAATGCCTGCAGACTTTGTACCCGGTGCCGAGGGGTCGCATTTTTCCACTGCCTTTAATCCAGTCACCGGGGAGTATGTTTCACCTCGTGCCTCGCAACCTGGCACCAACGCGTATGACGGCTGGGACCGCCCGTGTGTATTGCTGCCGCTGTTGCCGGAAGAGGACTATCGTATGCGCATGGTACATGTCGGCGGTACTTCTCCGATACGACTCGATTTAGGAGAGTCATCGCCATCCTGGCAAGCAGCCGGATCACGTGACGCAGCGATTGAAGATCGTGACCGCCGCTTCGCCAACGCCATACTGTTACCAACGGGCGAGGTGTGTGTCGTAGGTGGTGTTTCCACCACCGATCCAGAAGAACCCGTACTTGAAACAGAAATTTATGATCCCGGCATAGACTGGTCAACGGCGAGTTATAGCAATACCCAATCGTGGTCTATGAAAGAAGGTGGTGTTCATGCGCGCAACTATCATTCGTCGGCCTTGCTATTACCAAATGGCAAAGTATGGGTAGCCGGTGGCAATACAAATGGAGGTGCTGGCGATCCGGATTCCGATGTTGAGGTCAATGGAGTCACAAAAAAACGTGCCATTAAGAAAATTGAGCTCTACGAGCCGGACTATATTGCACTGGCGAATCGTATTGAAATCGAGGCCGCGCCACGTTTCCTGGCATACAGCACCGAATTTGAAGTGCGCATTGATCGACAGGCCAACAACGTGCGTTATGCCTGTCTCATTCGCTGTGGAACGTCTACGCATTCAACCAACAATGATCAGCGATTTATCGGACTGTCAATTGAGGGTCGCAGTGGTAATACGTTGAACTTAGTCTCGCCGCCCAATGGTAACGTGGCGCCTCCAGGCTATTACATGCTGTGGTTGTTGGACAATGACGACAACCCTTGTTACATGGCGAGAATTGTCCGCGTCGGCCATGTTGTTTGTACTATTGTGACGGACCGCTCGACCTTTTCCAAAGAAGAAGTTGAGGCATTAGGTGGAGGGGGCCAAGCGACCTTTACCAACGCTGTATATATTCAGTATGACGGCTTTATCCATACAGAAATCACTTCTACGCCGGATATCGAAGTGAGTTGGGCGGACGATGGTAGCGAAGTAGCAGATACCGACATTGCGCTTGTATCGGCAGGACGACTACAGGAAATCGAGCCGGGTTTTGCTGATACAACTCAGCGAATAACCTTTCCGCTTCACGTGCGCATCTCTGCCGATAGTGCGTTTTCGTCATTTAGCGACCGCCGTGCGGTGCGGATAACCGCGCGTCTCGGATCGCTAACGTGTACCGAAACACTCGACCTGACCTATTCACCAAATCCGTACATGATCGACATCGATCCTGTCGCGGCTAACCCTGCGTGGTTGTCTACCGATGTTCGTGTGTTTCCGATCGTCGCTGGGCAGGCGAAATTTGGCGTGACACAAGATGCAGGCGAGCCTATCGCCTTTATTCGCAATTGTCTGGATCAACTCAATGCGCCGACAAGTGATGGCAACACGATGTTTGAGAGCTTATCGACCTCAGCAAAACTTGATCTAGCAACATCATTCAGTGTGCTGTTTACAGATATACCTCTCTACAACTACGCCATTGCCCGGGTACGATATCGGGGAACTGTGACTGTTGCTGAGAAAGTTAAGTGTTTTTTCAGAATGTTTAATGTCGCAGCAACCGGCTTAAACTTTAACACCAACTCAGCATATCGAAATTCAGACGATGGCGATGGTACGGTACCGTTACTTGGCAAAGCCGGTGGCGAAGTCTCGTCAATTCCGTTTTTTGCATCGGAGCGAGTTGCTACAGTGACGGGCGAGTCTGGTGCAACATCAATGGAAAATCAGCCACTCAGTAGTGCTTACGAGGTATTAGACATCGCGCCCCAGGCTTCTGGTCAGGAGGTGACTCGGTTTTTTGGTTGTTGGTTGGACATTAATCAAGTCGACAAACGCTTCCCTAGCGCGCCAGGGGATACTGACGGCCCATGGTCTGAGGCGTCCTGCCGGTCAATTCAGGAGCTGGTTCGTGGCGAGCACATGTGTTTAGTGGCGGAAACCTTTTTCGAGCCTGATCCGACGAGCGCTGGCGATACACCGGGAACCAGTGACAATTTGAGCCAACGCAATCTTGCGATTCTACACTCGGATAATCCTGGTGGACCGGACTCTCACACCGTTATGCACCCATTTGAAGTGAAGCCCACAGAAATTGGCACCGTGGATGTTGCACAGCTAATCGAGGCGACGAGTTTCAAGCAATTTTTTCCAGACGAATTGATTTTTCGATGGTACAACCTACCGCGCGATAGCGAGGTGACCGTCTATTTCTCCGATATCGACACCAAAGATATTGCTGCCTTAGCGGCGTTGCGAGAAAGCCCCGTGGCGTTTGATATTGCGAACAAACACACGCTCAAATTCAAAGTTGCTGGCGCTACTTGGGTACCGCTACCCGGTGGGCGCGCGACAAACATTCCTGCACTGTTGAGTATCAAACTGCCGGACGATGTTGTTTATGGTAGTGAGTATCGCGTTTCCATCCACCAGGTGAGCGGGCGCAGAAGGCGTGTTATTGGTTCTTGTGAGTTCAAGATACCGATATCTAAAGCTGAACTAATTGTTGAAGATGCCGGACGCACACTGTCTGTGTTCAAACACATCGTCTCAACGATTCCCACCACCGATCGGTGGTGGCCATTGATGACGCGTTATGTAGCGCATATGGCCAGACGCTTTGATGCCTTAGGTGGTGACGCGTCGGTTATTCAGCCGAATCCAGATGGATCGGGTAGACCTTATCATCCCGCAGATACAAGTGACCCTAAAGATCCACAAGACCCATGTGATCCGGATGGAAGTTATGTGGATCGAGATGAAAAGTTGCCCTGTCACACGCATTGTGAAAAAGGCTTCGTCTGTGATATTGAATACAACTGCAACGGCCGGTTATCAGCTTTCATTCTCGAATCATGCGGGCGGCGCCGTAAGTTTGACAAAGCAATTGCGCGGTTTGAAAAACTGCTTCTGCGTGCCTGTCGTGAGGATCTGGAACTAGCGGTGTTTTCCAATCATGGTTATATCGTACGAATTTCAGTTTGCCGGCACTCTTGAGATCGTCATCATTTTTATCTCGGAATTGGATACGCTCGATAATGTCGTTTATTAAGGTGATCGAATAGATAATTCAGCAGTTCAGGAGCCTACGGGGATCTAGTTGTTTGGCGCAGTCCTTTGCGGACTAATGGCGTTGAACAGCTTAGCTCTAACATAGAAGCAATTCATGTACGATTATGCTGTGCACAGCATACCCGTCCAGTTGAGGTTCAAACACCTTAAAGGAACGCCATCAATCAGCAAAAAAGTAGCGTATACACACGTCGTAAAAAGCCGACGTCACTCAACATATAAAACATTTTTCTAAGACCAATTCGCAGAACATTTTGTCCGCTTATGTTCGGAGAGCAAAGAACGCACGGATTAAATTTATATATTTTAATCGGTTAGAGGCAATCTATTGGAAATCAACCCTCTAGATTGTCGCTCACCCAGAGGTCCGGTGCGAGTCGAACGACCGGAAAGATCCGACCGAACCATCTCAGAACCGGACCTCTACACAGGGGGAAATGAGCACATGGCTGTTCTCCTTAATGAATCCTAGACGCACGATAAAGCGCCAACGTGCCAAATACCGTATTAAAATACCTGCCTACCTGAACATCACTAAAACCCGCATTGTGGATATACTGCGGCAGTTTGCCATCCACATTCTCTTGTGTAGTGGCAAACCCATCGAACAGTTGAATTTGATAAAATAATAGCCGCATTAGGACGTTAGTCGGCCTGCCCCAGTCTGCAATATGCACCTGCCCACCGGGTCTGAGCACGCGGTGCACCTCGGCAAGTGCGCGGTGTTTATCGCTTGTAACAAGATGATG
>JBBKXJ010000032.1:0-2951 GCA_037969395.1 Pseudomonadales bacterium | reverse complement strand
CCAAAATACCCCCCTCCACCCAATCTACTCTGGCTAAAGCCAACCTGGTAATACCCAATGGGGTTCGCTTGGAGATACAAGGTACGCTGGATCGCCACCTGATCCGAGAACTGATTGCCGCAGCCGATGAGTTATCGTGATACGACCCGGAGTGGTCAAACTGATATGCCCTTATGGACATGGGGCCGAACACAGGCCACCACGCATAGTTGGGCGACGTTGGCAGCGGCGGAAATTTCTGGCCCGCACGCCATGCCCAAGGGCTTACGGCATGGTTTTGGTGTTAAGGCGGCAGCGCAGACCCGTAACCCACGGATAGTGCAAAAATGGCCTGGCCACTAGAACCTTGAAACTACAGCCATTTACATGGATGCGCTCGGTTACGCCTCTAACCGCAGCGGCTGGCCGCTGCGCCAAACATCTAGCAGCAGCTGCGTGCGCGATTTTTCCGTTGGGTCCTGCTGCCAATTTTCTTTTACAATCTGCCTGCCCTCGTGCCACGTATCGCTAACGTTATTCAGTGTTGCGCGCAGCAGATGGCCAGGCAACTCGGCAACGCCGCTGCTGGTGTCGCGGCAGGCCATGATCTCATCCAGGCAAGCACTTAGACCTGTCTTAGCTTGTTTGACGCCAAGCTCGGCCAGTTGCTCCGCGCATTCACTAAAGCTGCCAATGGTCTCCGCCAGCGAGTAAACTGCAAACAGCTGTGCCATGGAAAAACTCGCGGCTACACGTTCGGCCTGGTAAGACAGCGAAACTGCAACTGATTGACGGCGAGTCGCAACTTTGTGCACTGACGGCTGATAAGCTGCCTGCGTAACGGCAGATTTGTCGTCAGTATTAACCGATTCCAGATAGCTGATGCCTGTTTGCAGCGCATACCAGTCACTATCCTGCAACCGCTTTTCAGCGGTTGGCAAAACGTCGTTTTCCTCCGCGTCGATAAGCCGACGTAAAGCGTCAATGAAATGTTGTAGTTGCGGCCGCAGGCGGTCACGGCGCGCTGGCTTTACACCATGAGAGATTTCACTCAGTTGCTGCAGTAGTCGATTGCTTAGCGCGTGGATGCGTTCGTGCTGATCGCGTATGCTGGCAAACTCCTCGGCTTCGTCTGCGTCGCGCAAAATGAGGTGCCGATAGATTAGACCCTCTTTGGGTTGTAAAACATCATGCGGGAAATCGTGCAGCTGCCGCATGGTATTGTAAACCAGCGTGTAATCCGGCTTGCGGCGCAGTTGCCAGGCGTCGACTTGCAGCTGTAGGGTGTTGAGTTGCTGGTTGCGGTAGCTGTTTTCACCGTGCAGTGAAGCCAGTATGGCGGTGCGCGCCGCTGCAGCCGACTGAGGATACGGCTGGCTCGCGTTAAGCCCTGTTGCGTTGAGATCGAACGCTAATCGTTTGTGTGCCGCTTCTCGCGATGACATGGCATGCTCCCTGTGTGACGTTCAGGAGCCTGATCGATTCAGGATTGCGATTTTCAATCGACAACCTTCCTAAATCTTTCAGGTTCATATCGGATCTGATTGAGGGGGCACCGATTTTTTAACCACGCCGGGCAGCGTTGCACTGACCTGCGTCATTACTGTGAACGATGTCACGCGAATACAAGATTGTTCACCATAGTGCGGTGAGAAGTCGTGCTGCTACGCTATTTCGTTGTTTTCCTTTGTGCCGACTGCGTCGTCGATGTGCATCAGCAACTGGTCATGATCTATCGGCTTCTGCAGCCAGTAGTGGTTTGGCAGTGCATCGGCCGCTGGCGCCGCCGTTGCAACACGATAATAAAATCCGCCTAGGTACAGGCGGTCAAGATTAGATAAAATTATATCGCGATCGGCTCTAGCCATTAAGGCTTGTTAGACACCTGCCCAGCTGCTCCGGAGCTTTTCAACTTTGGAACTGCCGCTGCGAGGTCTGGTGATTTTTACATCAGGCCTCGGCAAACAGCAGTTTAGATTACTAATTTACCGCAGTCTGGCTGGTTCCCGAGCCGGCGGCAATCGGCGACCAGTGCGCCGCCCGAACTTTCCACTTGCCATTTTCTTTGACGAACACCTGCGTTGCTCGCGTCCGGTAGTTGCTTACAGCGGCACTACCTTTCGGGACCATTGAACCCTCTGAGTAATATTGCGCGACCGCAATTTCTCCAGGCACCAAAGTGATAACGTGAATATGTTTCGCGTCAATATTGACCGATTCATATTCGTCGGGCTTAGTTCCGGCTTCAACTTTCTGCAGGAATCCGCCGCTCGACCAGAATTCCAACGACCCATTCTGAGCCACAGTGTCCTCCTGATCCTTGAGATTCTTTTTAACATACGCAGTGCCGTCAATGATCGTCTTCTTGACCGCCTCCTCTGTCGCTAAATCCGCTTGCGCAAGCGCACCAGCAAAAGCCAAAACCCCGATTACGATAAAGGTTAATTTCTTCATTTATTGTTCTCCAGTGTCGTTAGTTAAATCTTTCATGACAACCTATTGCATGATGACTTGATCAATCATCCGCTGTGCCGCGAACGAGGTGTGTTATCCATCATGAAACCGCGTTGTTGTTCATTTTTAGAACAATCGCACGTTATCACGTTGCCTGAATAAAAACCAGCTGCGGCGGCAAATATGTAGTTCATGAACGATTAACCTGATCCTTGAAGAGAATCGTTAACGCTCGGCGACATTTAAGCAAAAATATATCACCCTCTTGGAGGGGCTTCGCCCCTCTGCCGCTAGGCATCCACCCCAAAAGCGGTAATTAAAATGGCTAATACGTTTTCATCAAACATCGTGCCAATCGGGAAGGGCGTCCCACTAGATGGGCGAACCCTGCGCTTTCGATTCCTGGCATCCTGCGCTGATGTGCTTCGTAGATCGCCTGCACCATCGCCGCAGTTTGTTCGATTCGTCGATCGCTAGCAAAGGTATCAGGTGTGGGAGCACGTACCGGTGCATCAGCC
>JBBKXJ010000031.1:0-3296 GCA_037969395.1 Pseudomonadales bacterium | reverse complement strand
AGGGTAACGATGCCGCCAAGGGGTTGATTGACGCGAAAAGGCGTTTTATTAGTCAGGGCGGGAAATGGACGCCATCACGTGCAATGGAAAAAAAGATAGGTGAAGCCGCGCTGGGTCGTGTCAAAGTCCCGCTACTAAACCCAACTCTGAGCGCAGTATTGGCTTAGTTCGCACATGCTGGTCGGCTGCGTAGACCGGACATTCTTCAGGGCGCGACATCGACAATTTCAGCGCTGTTGACGGGTGGCTGTCAGCATAATCCGTAGAAATCGCATTAGTACGGATTATAATGACAACCCCCTGCCGGTGTTTTATACTGCCAAACCACTCACTCACCACACTCTCCAATGGCGAAACACGGCCAGGCAAAAGTACTTAGCAACGATGAATTCGATGCGCTGTTGCGCGAAATCGAAACGCACCGCCATCCTGAAAAAAATGCGCTGATCATGCAGCTGTCGTTTAAGCTGGGGAACGTCAGCATTTCATCCGTTTTTGACGGCCTGGCGGTCTCAAAAAGGCTCATGAAATCATGAAGTTAAAAACCGTCGATCTGACTTCTTTATGTATTTCAGATTCCTAATACACTTTTATGATCTCAGTTCTAGAAACGTCGCAAAACCGCTATTTACGCGGTCACTCGCGTTCGTAGGGGCTCTGGCGGGTTGTACCACGCCCAATAATTGGGTAAATACACGATTTCGACTCAGAAAACCGCGATCTCCGTATGATCTCGAAAGTACCTTAAAAAAGTGTATTTCGATGATGAAATCATTGGAGTAATCAGATCGGACTCTCGCAACACACTGAATTCGCGCACTATTTATTTTCGATTGCGGTGTCAAAAACTGGATGAACTGCGAGTGTCCCCCGAATTGCGACAGATCCAACGTTTGCCCACATCCCGGAGAGACCCGATGGGGACGAAGTCGATATTCTTGAACCCCACACAATCAACGCTGATAACATCGCGGCCATGCTATTTTTCGTTGTCTTTGGTGACAACATGGTTCGTTGGATTGAGGGTAGTGAGACATCCCACTGGTTCTGGCTTCTCTCGGGCAAGGGTGAAATGCTCGCCGTGTTCGGCACTCTTAGCGTGCTTGCTCTGTTCTCGTACTGGTCTAAGCTGGGGCGGGCGTTGAAAGCCTCGGGTTGATCCTTTGAAACTTCAGCCAGCCGAGCGATTGCGATGTGTTTTTTGACCTTACGACCACCGCGACGGCCTTGCGCAATATGGCTGAGAAATTATGCGACGTGCTGCCGATGCGGAACATTCCCGACTAAAGTCGCTCCTACATCAGCGCGAATCAGCTAAAAATAAGCCTGCGATTTATCGCTGTGGTCGGTCACATCGCGCACTGCGGTCAGGCCGGGAATCTGCTCCAGCAAGGTTTTTTCGACACCGTCTTTGAGGGTAGCGTCGACCATGCCACAACCTTGGCAACCACCGCCGAATTGCAGCACGGCCACATTATCTTCCACCACTTCCATCAGGCTGACTTCGCCACCGTGGGTCGCCAGGGCGGGATTGACTTCGTTGTATAACACGTAATTTATGCAGTCTTCGATCGGGCAGTCGTCCGACACATTGGGCATCTTTGAATTAGGCGCTTTGATGGTCAATTGGCCGCCCATTTGCTCCTTCGCATAATCGACCGCGGCATCTTCCAGAAACGGCAAGCTGCGGTTATCGAAATAAGCGTCGAAACCGGTAAAAGCCGTCTTGACATCGTCTTCCTGCAGGTCTTCCGGCCGGCAATAGGCGATGCAGGTTTCGGCACGTGGCGTACCCGGTTGATTAACAAATATGCGAATACCCAGCACTTCACCGTCCTGATTGCTTAACAGGCCCGCTAAATATTCCTGTGCTGGTCCGGTGATTGTAATCATTGTGCATACCTGTTGCTGTCTGGTTGACGTATTTTAACCAATTTCGCACCCTTAAACGAGCGCTGAGCACAAGTCGCGAAATTTGTTAATATGGCCGGCTGATTTCAAAGCGTCCATTTTTACCTCAAGTTCTAACTATGACAAACGTTTCCTCCGTTATATCCGACCTACTCACGCAGCGCATTCTGATACTGGATGGCGCCATGGGACCATGGTGCAACGGCACAAACTCGAGGAAGAGGATTTTCGTGGCGAGCGCTTCCGCGACAGCAAAAAACTACTAAAGGGCAACAATGACTTGCTGGTGTTGACGCAGCCGCAGATTATCGAGGAGATTCATAGCGACTATCTGGAAGCCGGCGCCGATATCATCACCACCAACACTTTTACTGCCAACCGGCTATCGCAAAACGATTACGAGTTGGGCGATCTAGCGCGCGAAATTAATCTGCATGGGGCGAAGATCGCGCGTGCCGCAGCCGATGCCCGTGTGGACAAAAAACTCATCCGCATTGAGATATCAACGTCTTAGCGCCTACATTACGTAAATATTCGGCCTCCCCATAGGCTATTTTAGGCAGCGCTGCAAAAAGTACGGGACACACCGGCTTTTTTCCGGTATAACGACAGTCATGGATGACTCAGCCTCTTTCTCCGCTTCGCCACACGTCACAGAGCAGTGCGATGACACGCCCTTTGCCAGGGAGACGGTTGTCCTGAGTAAGCTTACGTATATAGAGCTTAAATCACAGCTCAATTTCTACAAGGCTCAACATGAGCGAGCGCTTGAACGTGAAGACACACTTAAACGGCAGTTAGAGCAGGAAAGGGCCAAGGTTCGAGACCTGAACCAACGCCTGTACGGTCGGAAGAGCGAACAATCCAGACGTCGTGAGACGCTCTCAAATTCAAATGAGCAGTCGGAGACACCGACTCGTCCGCGGGGTCAACAACCCGGGTCTCAGGGGCATGGGCGCACACCGCGCCCTCATTTACCCGTCAGGGAAGAAATCCGGGATCTGGCCGAGCACTAAAAATGTTGCGTCGACTGCGGCTTTCCCTACCGTGATCTCGGCACAACGGAGGATTCCGAGATTGTTGAGATCCAGGTGAGTCCCTACATCCGCAAAATTCGCCGCCAGAAATACCGCGGCTGTCGCTGCCAGGGTGAGAAACGCATTGTGACGGCCTCACCGGCGCCCCGCGTACTCCCCCGGAGCAATCTCGGTGTGTCCGTCTGGGTCGAGCTATTACTCGACAAATACCTGTCGGCGCAGGCGACCCATCGGCTGTTGAACGATTATGCGCATCTGGGTTGCCCTCTGTCCCAGGGCACGGTGACCGGTGGACTGCAACGCCTGGTGCCCTTGTTTGACCCGTTGGTCGACGCCCTGCGGGAGAAG
>JBBKXJ010000030.1:0-7918 GCA_037969395.1 Pseudomonadales bacterium | reverse complement strand
CATTCCTTGAGGTTTTTGCCTTCGACATATTCCATGACCATATAATATCGGCCATCCTCGGCGCAGAAGTCCTGCACCTGAACGATGTTCGGATGTCGCAGCTTGGCAACGGCTTTCGCCTCAGTACTGAAGCGCGCCTTAAAATCTCCCTCGGTGACCAGTTCACTGCGCACCACCTTAATCGCCCGATAGACGGCAAGCCCATCATGATACGCCTTGTAGACATCGGCCATACCGCCGCGGCCGAGGTGATCTACTATGCGATATTGGCCAAGCGTTGTTCCGGTTAGATTCATAGACGTTTTATTCTATTTGCGTTGCTGCCTATAAGGTGCGCTACTCGCGGCGCAGCAAAAATTTAAAGCTGAAGGTATTTTGCGGGTCAACCAATAGCGCATACGTTCCCGTTTGCGGTAACTCCAGGCGACCAGTGCTCTGTTTACTATTAAACACAACGGTTTCTTCGTCCGGTGCGAGCAGACGATAGTTGATGTGAAATCTTGGATCCTGTTTCGATTCAAGATACACGCTTTGCCCCTTCTCTCCCGCAAAGGTGTACTGAACCTTCTGCCCGGGGCGGGCTATCGAATCGTCGATAACAGTATTCAGTTCAAGCTCCCCCTCGTCGATCACTGGCGGGTCCAGGTGCCACAGTACAAACTCTATATAAACCGGTCTGTCGATCAGCGGGTCAACGGTGAGGGTATAGGCTCCGGTTTGCGGCAACTCCCAGGGGCCGGCATCCACATCGCTTACAAAAACTTTGGTTTTGTTGTCCGGCGCGAGCAGTGTGTAGTTTGTTACGTTTTGAGAATTGTGCCTCGAGTCGAAGTAAATCGACTGCCCCTCTGCGCCAAAGAAAGTGTATTGCACCTGCTGACCAACTTGCTCGATGAAGCGTTCTATGTAAGCGTCAAGTTTGATGCTGCCGCCCCGCACCAGCATGGGCTCAGCGACCCCCTCTGCAACTGATTGATTGGCATCTGTGCCTGCAACTTGCGCTGTCGTTGACGCCGCTGCTCCGGCTGCAGTGGTACTTTTACCGCTGGCGTCACGCTCGCGCACAATGCGACCGTAGTCGTCGGTAGTCTGCGCGGCTGGTTCGGCTGGTTCGCTCACCGTTGGCGATTGCTTATTGACGAACCAAAGCCCGGCAACCACCAAGCCAATAACAATGAGTCCGGCTGCCTTGCCGAGTGCAGGCAGCGTTAAAATTCGGGAACGCCGCTGCCGAGTTCCGCTCGTGCGGCGACTGCGTTTAATTTTGGGCTTGCCTACCGGCTGAGAGCCGCTTTTACCGCTTCGTTGTTTTAGCGACGAGTTTTGCTGTTCGTTGTGTAGCGTATTTTCCAGCGCACGCTGAAACAGCTTTGCGCTGGGGTAGCGATCACGCGGGCTTTTTGCCATGCCCTTCAAAATCACGGCCTGCAGTTCATCGCTTATCGCGGCATAAAATTGTTGCGGCGGCGGCACTGGTTCATGCATTGCCCGCATCAATGTTGCCACCGGCGTAGAGGCCTCGAAGGGCACGACACCGGTCAGAATTTCGTACAGCACAACCGCCAGCGAATACACATCGGCAGCCGGACCTATAGCGCCGCTACCTTTTGCCTGTTCGGGCGCCATGTAGTTGGGCGTGCCAATGCTCGACCCCTCGCGGGTCAGCTCTGAGTTCGACTCAAGCAGTTTGGCAATGCCGAAGTCGGTCAGTATCGGCACGCCGGTGCTGTCGAGCAGGATATTCTGTGGCTTTATATCGCGGTGTATCAGGCCTTGCGTGTGTGCATAATGCAGCGCCGCTGCGATTTGACTGACCAGCCGCACGGCGCGCGCTACTGGCCGCATCGGGCCCTCTTCTTCGATGCATTCCATCAGATTCTGGCCGTCGACAAACTCCATGACCATATAGAACATGTCGTTTTCGAAGCAGAAATCCTGCAGCTGCACAATGTTATTGTGGCGCAACATGGCAACTGCCTGCGCTTCAGTCTTGAAACGCGCACTGAACTCCTTGTTGGCCACGAATTCCGGACGCACGACTTTGATGATGCGAAACACGGAGAGGCCGACATGCTCGGCCTTGTATACGTCGGCCATACCGCCACGTCCAATATGCTGGACGATGCGATACTGGCCTAGCGTGGTACCGGTTAAATCGTTCTTGCGCTTGAATTGTACAACGGTGTCACTCATCCTTTGTTACCCGTTGGTTGATAGATGACAAGCCTTTATTAGCATAGGACCACACTACCATTTGTGTAACGTGTGGGCCAGTTGCTGTGCGGCGTGTTAGCCGCGTCAAGCGTTATCAACCTTTGTTAAATTAGGTCTCTGTCGACAATAACTCGACATGATTATAGGCCGCATTTTACTGCATCTTATTATCAATCGCTGCTTTTCTTTGCGCGCGATAATACCGATAACGCGGTCCCATCAGCCAAAGCTGTTTTCTACCGGCATGCACAATAGGAATGCCGGTAACAGGCCGATACGGCTCGTATCTGGAATTAGCACCAAACAATACAAAGGCACCGCTGTTGAAAACAGGCGCGTATAAATAGCGCTCGCCATCCGCTTCGCTAAAACGATAACCTGCATACGGTTTCGCCAGCGGTTCGCCGATGAATATGCCCTGCCCCGGCATAGCCACACTTTTCCAATAAGCTTCCAGCAACGTGCTGCCAGACAGGTAGTTTGCCATCGCAATACCAGGATTAGGAAATTTCGCCGGAAACGAGCATGGCTCGACTACCGTGCCGTAACTGCCGGTGATGCCTGCCTCCAGCCAGCGCATGGCGCTCATCTGCTTACTGTCGGTCAGTTGGCCGCCGCTGGACGTGAGGTGGTCGGCTATCGCCCCTGGCAGGTATTGATTGCTGTTAATCGCGGGCACGCGCACCAGACCGGTGAAATAGAACATGACATTCGTTTGGTTTTCTACTGCCCGCATTTTTCTAACGTGAACAGGCAGCACATCTTTAAATGACTGTTGAATGGCCGGGAAGAACGCCTTGCGCGTGCTGCGATTCTTGTCGGGCGTTTCCAGCAACCAGGCTTCGCCTTGCGGCAAGCTGCCATCGCTGGCGATGCCGCGGTCGATCAGCTGCTTCGCCTGCTCGAAAGATCGTGCCGCCAGCGTCATAGTCGGTCGGATCTTGAAGTCAGCGAATGGCCGTAAGCTATCGGTCGCATAGTACGGACTGGGTTTTGTTGGTTTACAGCCCTGTGCGCAGTAGGCTTTGTCAAAGCCCAACGCGAAGGCGCTTGTGATTGACATGCAGCCTACTCGGTAAGGTGCAGCCCAGGTCAGCGCATAGCCCTGTATGTGCGACGGCGTGCTGGCATCGACTTGGGCTTTTAAACGTTGAAACTCCGCAACGCTTAAGTTGCTACGATGCGGCGTGAACGCAATATTGATCACGTTCTCGTCGTCAATACCGCGCCGCTCAATGTAATAGTCAGCGATTTTTTTGCTGAGTGGGTCCCGGGTGTTAACAATGACGGCAAGGTCGGCGCTGTCCATGCCGGAACGTGGTAACAAAGCTGCAGGCGTGGCAGGCGATTCATTGGTTACAGCAGTGCCTGCTATAAGAGTGCCCGCCGCGAGAGGGCCCGCCATAAAAGCATAAGCCAGCACAAAAGCGGCCAGTGAGAAACCGGCCCTATACTTTATCGGCATGTATGCTCAAAGATGCCGCCCCGCGTTCGCCGCGAACCGCGCCGTTGCCGTCGCTATACAGATGAAAGCGTTTCTTAAAGTTGCTCCAGCGCCTTTTTTGCCGCCTCATACCAGTGCGTCTGTTCAGCACCGGCAACCACGGCAGAACGAAGATGCTGCTTCGCCAGCGCGTTTTTATCATCGTCCATATAGGCCATGCCCAGATGATAGTGATATTCCGGCGCATCAGCGCCCAACGCAATGGCTTTCTCAAGCAGCGGAGTTGCCGCGTTGAGTTTGCCCTGTTTATAAAGCACCCAGCCGGCGGTATCAACCAAAACAGGGTTGTCGCTGTCGGCAAAATCCCTGGTTAGCTCGGTCGCTCGCGCCAGGCTTGCCGGGTCGGCGAACTGATCTGCCAGCAATATCGCCAGATTGTTTTTCACAACAACCGCAGTAGGCGACTTCTTGACTGCAGCTTCATAAGCTTCCCGTGCGCCAAGATATTTGCCGGTTTGATTCAAAAAGTCAGCCTTGCTGGTAATCAATGCGACGCTATCAGGATATTTTTTTATGCCGCTCTCAAATACCTGCAACGCGTCGTCTTCCTTGCCCAGACGGTTGTAAAGCTTGGCCAGTAGCTGGTAACCCGACAAACGTTTGGGTGCAATATCAAGCAGCGTGTTGAACTGCTCAATGGCTTTATCCGACTGCTCCATGTTGGCATACAACGAACCCAGCAGCTCACGCGAATGGGCCTGTTTGGGATTGCTCTTAACGTGTTCGACCAGAAAGCTGACAGCCTCTTCCTGCTGGCCATCTTTAACCAAAGTTTGAATCAGCATAGTTAGTGGCTCTACCGAGCGCGGCTCGGCAGCGATCGACGCTTTCAGCTGCGCGATGGCCTCTGCAGTTTTCTGCTGGCGTAAATACGTCATGCCCTTCAGATACTCTACCAAGCCAACCTGCACCGTGCCCAGTTCGGCTATCTCCAGCGCACTCGCCCATTTTTTTTGCTCACCGAGCAAATTGACTAACATACCAATGCTGGGGATGTGGGTTGGGTCAACTTCTAACGCAGCGCGCAGCATTGCTTCAGCGTCTTTGTTGTCGTTCTGGCCGCGCGCCAAACGTGCAGTGTTATACAAGGCTTCCACGTTATCCGGCGCGACGCTAACCAGCTGTTTGTAGTTGTCCAGCGCCAGATCTTTTGCGCCACTGGCCTCTTGCGCGCTCGCCAGCAGGCTTAGCGCTTCCTGTGATTCGGGCTCGTTGCGCACCACCGTGCGCAGATTTGAAATGGCACCCTCGATGTCTTTGTCAGCTATCAGAAAGCGCGCTTCGGCAATCAACCCCTGCGTGTTTTCCGGCTCGATTTCGAGCATCTCGGCGAGTAATTTTTTGGCTTTGTCGACTTTCTTGTCAACAACCGCCAGGGCGATCAAGCGGCTGCGGGCATATTGTGCGTCTACCCCATCTCTCTTATCTTCTTTGACAATATCTTCGAAAACGGCGCTCGCTTCCTTATTTTCCTTGCTGGCGAGCAACAGATCACCCAGGCCACGTTTCAGCTGCATATTGTCGGGGTCTGCCGCGATCAGTTTTTGCAAAGCTTGCTTCGCTTTCTTTGGCTGTTTACTGTTCAGGTAAAGTCGAGACAGGCTTAGCTTCACATCCTCATTTTCTGGAAAATCAGCAATGGCCTTTTCCAGTACCGCTGCGGCCTCGTCAATCTGTCCTTTTCTCTCAAAAAAGTTAACCAGCCTGTACCGATAAAAAATAGTGTCCGGATGATCGCTAATCAATTTCTCATACTGCTTTACTACTACAGCAGATTTGTCCTGCTTTTCCAGCACGTAAATTTTTAATAGCTGCAAGGTTGCCTGCTTTTCGCGCAGCGCCAGCCCCTCGTCGATAAACTCCATCGCCAGATCGGGATCCTGTGCAGAATAGACGGTCGCTAAAATGCCGATCGCGCCAACGTTGCCCGCCTCTTTTTCCAGCACGAATTTAGCTTGCTCAACTGCAGCATCGGGCTTTTCATCTTTTAAATAGATGTTGCCCTGCATCACGCGCGCGTCGAGATTTTCCGCAGCGTATGCAAGTACGGCATCCACCTGCTGTTGCGCTTCCTCGTTTTGCTTGCTCAACATATAAATTTGCGCCAGCTTGATGCGCGCGTCGGTGTGTTGCGCGTCTAACTCGACTACGCGTGATAAATTACCGAACATTTGCCGAAAGTTTTGCTCTTTTTCATCAATCAACGCCATCAAATACAGACTGCCGACATTCTCAGACTCAATCTGTAGCGCGTTTTTTACATCGATTCTAGCTTTTTCATAATTCTCTTCATCGAAATGTTCTTGCGCACTGGCCAGGTACTTTGCCTGCCGCGCCTCGGAGCCGCCACAGGCGACCAGCGCAGTCGCGAGCATTAACACCGCCGCAAATGGCGTGCAGCGTTGAAGTGCATTGACTAATATATGCATGTTTTCCTCATACAAGAGTTTTAAAATGAGCTTATGGAGTCACTGGAAATATAGCATGATGCGCGCCATAACCGAGCACGACAACTTCGCTACTTTAACATATTAAGATGCATGTTATTAACACCAATAGCGATGTACGCACGCTGCTGCGGCAACAGCCGCGCTCTGCATGGCTGCGCCTTCACAGTGCATGGCAACGCTAATGGCAGGCACCCTTACACTAACACTCTGGCGCCGAATTCCTGCCAAACTGCAGTGGGCTATAAAGTGGTTGATGTTGCCCAAGCACCTCGTCGGCGCGGTTGCGGTGATACGCAACGAGCGCAACGAATTATTGCTATTCAAACATTCCTACCAGCAGGATAAACCCTGGGGTTTACCCGGCGGCTGGGTTAACGCCGGCGAGAGTCCGGCGCAGGCAATTGTTAGAGAGCTCAAGGAAGAAAGCGGCTGTAGCGTTGAAATTATTCGACTGCTTGTGGCTTGCGAGTCGCCGCGCCGCAACCATCTCACGGTGGTGTTTGTTTGCAGCCAGCCGCGCGGTCAGTTTGTCGCCAGCACGGAAGTGACAGATTTCCGCTACCTGCCGCTGGCCGACGTAGAAGGCTGCCTTGAGCAAAGCCAGGCCGATATTTTTTCGGAGATTCGCAGCGCGCTTGAACGGCTTTAGCTAATGGATTGCCCGCTGACCTCAAAAGCACAGCTACATGAGATAATGCTACAGCAAGCCGTGAATACCGATTATGAGTAGCGCAGCAGGCGCGCTAACAAACAAAATTGGCGCGTTCTGCTGCTTGCGAGCCAGAACAAACTCGGACGCGTATAGCAATACCAACAGATGCATTGCACCCTGCAACGCATTCACACTACCAATCGAATCCAGCGGCAACCACGGCAGACAAATCACCACCAGCAAAATTAGCAAATCCATGGTGTTCAGACTGAAATCCTGGCGCCGCGACATGCGCATTGCCAGCACCAGAACGATTGCTAACAAAGCAATGAAAAGGTCGATCAACATGATGACCCCGGCGCTTGCTGTCCCCTCCGCCAGCAAATAAACAACGATGGCAAAAGCGGGGTATACCCAAATACGGGGTATACGTTGCGGTAGCCGCTTGCGACTGATGATGACAACCAGCATCGCAATAGCCAGCGCCAGCGCACCAAAAGCAATCGATGACGACGTTAACGAGACACACAAGGCTGAACTAATAAGGAATAGCGCAACGAGTATCTCAATCGCCAATGGCGAATACCGATAAAAACCTTCCAGCCTGCGCAGAAACAGATTTCTCCGCTCTTGTCGCACACCTGTATTAACGTCGCGCCACCGCCAGTTCGCTGCCTGCAAACCGAATGTGGCGCCGACCACCAGCGTAAAGTACGCGGCAAAAAACGCCACAATCAGTGTATCGTGCTCGAAGCGCAGTACATAGGCGCTGGCAAGCAGTATGAATTGCAAAATGTAGACGATAGCAACAACGCTGTGGTGCTCGAAACCAAGCCTGGCAACCTGGTGGTGAAGATGCTCCTGGTCCGGTCCCGGCAACGGCAATCGCTTAACGATGCGCACCACAACCACCTGCAAAATATCGATAATTGGCAAGCCCAGTAGCAGCAACGGTAGCGCTACACTGTAGGCAGCGTTATGCGCCTGGGTGATGCCAATAGCGAGACAGCAGGTGATGAAACCCAAAAACTGGCTGCCGGTATCGCCCATAAACAATTGCGCAGGAAAGGTATTAAAGCGCAGAAAACCCAACACGCC
>JBBKXJ010000029.1:0-50174 GCA_037969395.1 Pseudomonadales bacterium | reverse complement strand
CAGCCCATGCGCAAAACGGCTAGCGGTAAAATTGTCCGGTTCATTGCCTTGTTAGGTTTAGGCTTGGCACGGTGTAAATTGTACCGCACATTGGTACGCTTGGCACGGCGGACTCGAATGACTTTGCAGACTTGCTATTGGCACAGTGAACGAAACTACAAGCTTGGTTTTCGCGCAATAGTGGTAATGGCACGAAGAACAAAGCAACGAGCTTGGCTTTAGACAAATAGTAGAAATGGCACTGAGAACGAAGCTGCTTTCGTGCTGATGTGACAATCTGCACGATGGCACCAGGAACAACGCTGGTTGCTTGAAATTTCTTCGTTCTTTCAAGTGGTACCACGTTGACCTTTTCCTGGTATAAACCTCATAGCTCAAATGTGGCACGTACCGAGAAGTTCAACGTTCTACAATAAACGAACTATTAGTCTGATACCGAAATCTTTAAACCTAACAGCTTATTCAAAATAAAACTTACACGATATATCCGGCCAAAATGAATTATATCTCCGGCGACAGAGCATTAATTCCAGTTGGCAACTGTCTATTAGCATTACAGATCTCATCCTAGAAACTACCTGAGAATCGGAAAATTAAATCAAAATCATACTCTATCGCGGTCAAATACCATATACTGAGCACAACTGTATAAAAAAACAGGTATCATACTTCCATGGCGTCTATATTTATTCAATCAATTCGCAATCACCTCCGCGCCAGGCATTACAGCAAGCGAACGGAAGAAACTTACGTTCATTGGATAAGGCAGTACATTCGCTACAACGAAATGGCTCATCCAGACGCACTTGAGTCGACTGATATTGTTCGCTTTCTAGAGCATCTGGTAATAGCAAACGACGTCTCACCCGCCACGCAGAGGACGGCGTTGAACTCCGTGATGTATCTGTATAAAAAATTCCTTGGGCGGAAGGATATCGAACTTGGTGATTTCACTAAAGCACGAAAGGGGGCCAAGCTGCCGGTGGTTCTAACTTCGCAGGAAGTTGTAAATCTATTGAACCAGCTGCAACGTGAACCTCGAACATGTGCTCAGCTGATGTACGGTTCGGGTTTAAGAATCATGGAGGTTTGCAGACTACGCATTAAGGATGTCGACTTTGACCGACTTTCAATTTTCGTACGTGACGGTAAAGGTAGCAAACAACGTATTACTACGCTAGCCGAGACTTGCTTGCCAGCGTTAAAAAGGCAGGTCGCGTTAGCCAAAATATATTGGCAAGAAGATAAGGCAGCTTCGACCTGGGACGGCGTGCACTTGCCACACGCACTGGAGCGCAAATACACTAGCGCAGGTTTTGAATTTGCATGGCAGTATCTATTTCCAGCGGCCAAGCGCACCTGCGATAAAAGGACTGGCAAGGTGCGCAGGCATCACATTCAGGAGCAAAGCGTTCAGCGCGCCGTAAAAAGAGCAGTACAAGCGTCCGGAATCGACAAGCCTGCTTCATGCCACACCTTACGCCACTCTTTCGCGACCCATCTTTTAGAGCGTGGTGCCGATATTCGAACAGTACAGGAACAGCTTGGCCACAGTGACGTGAGAACTACGGAAATATATACGCACGTCATCAAACGCGGTGGCAGAGCCGTAAGGAGCCCGCTTAGTGATCTGCCAGACATTATTCACACGCCAAATACAATCGAAGAGACTGCTGCCGTTTCTTACTGCGCTCAACGCTAGCAGCGGCTTTGCCGACGGATAAGCCCTCGCTTCTATTCTAAATAACAGCGTTTGATATATAGAGCAGGCTTCTTACGAACCAGGTTTGTCCGTGCTTCCGGTTGCCTAAAGGCCGTTCGCCGCAGCATGCAGCGTTACACAGCATCGCTAAATCATTACGCCACAATGAAAAAACCGGTCTTTGGATCCTCCTTTGACAGCATTATGGCAGCGCTCGACCGGCTGTAAAACGATCGATTCGTTGGACTTCGTCGTCGACGCAATCAGATAAACGGCGGACTGAGCGTTCTCCCAGACGACGCGCATCGATGAAAATTAAGGAGGTGCACTGACGCTTTATTAACTTAGCAAACCGGGCGCAGGCGTACTTTTTCAATTCGTTAGTCGTAGTCGTTGTTAGCGGTCAGAGCGGTACTTCGGGTGGCAGGTCACGCTGCCGAAATTGACCACGGTTAATAATGCAAGGGTCAATAATGGTACACGGCTGGTTACGGTTGCCGACTAACAATTCTGCCAGTGACGTTACCGGCTGCAGGGTAGTCGAATAGCCTGGGCGCATCAGAGGTTGGTCAAAGAGCGATACAGGGCGCTCCATTCACTGGCTTGAATACGGGCCAAGCTGGTTCCCGGTCAGCGCAGTAATCCGAAATACAATAAGCTGGTACAGCGCATCAGGTGTAACTGGTTCGGTGAAAGACGCTGCCGTCATACTAGTTGCTGATATATGCAACGTATGTGCAACGACTGCCCCGTTCCGGTCTGCCGAGGCGCGGCACGCGCTGAGCGCTTATTCAGTTTTTATAGGTAAAATCCAGTAGTCGAGTTCCCCGGCGGTTAATAATCACACCCAGGTACTATGCAGCGGTCTTACTATGGTAACCTAGAGGTTTGGGGCGGACTCGCTGCCGTGAAGAGCTTGCGCAGCTGGTATATAAACCCTGCCAATAGCTGCAACATAAGAAATTAGAATATCTATGCCTGTGACATCATTACACCGACGATTTTCGATCCGTGCCGGCGGCCTTATGCTGTGTACGCTTTTGTTCCTGGCCGCGTGCTCTACAAACAAGGTATCACCAGCGACACTTGCCTTGCAGTCTGAGCTCGAAACGCGAGAGCTGCAGCTGCAGAAACGACAAGCTGCCCTTGAGAAGCGTCGCGAGCGGCTGGAGCAGCGCGCAGCCAGGGTCAGAGCAGAAAACAAGAAAAATCAAAGCGAGTTTACGCGTCTGAGCGAGAAAGAACGTTCGCTCAACCAGCAGCAAACGGCTGTCGAACAATCCAGGAACAGCGCGCCGGCCACAAAGCCCAACTCGCCCGCTGAAAAAGCGGTCAGTAATAAGGTATTGCTTGGCGCGACCGAGAAAGTCTTTGTACATCCGCCGGATGCCATGCTTACGGGCCGAGCGGATACGGGCGCAAAGCGGTGCATACTTGGGGTTTTTGACTTGGCAGAGTTTGAGCGCGATGGCGAACCCCATGTACGGTTCTCTATCGTGCCTGAGAAAGATGCGAAGAAAATTGAAGTGACGCGGCCAATTAAAAGCCATGTACGTTTCGCCGAGCTGAATAGTAATGGCAAAAAACGGCCGGTGGTGTTGCTACGCGTCGCGCTTGGTAATATTGATGAGCAAGTCGAGGTCGTGCTCGTGGAAAACAACAAAGCCGAAACGAGCGCGCTGAGCATTGGCCGCAATTTACTGCGCGACCTGGCGGTGGTCGATGTCAGCAGAAATATGCTTATCAAAGTAAAAGCTGAGTAGATCTGGTGAGCGCTAAAATTAAGGTCTACATCGCCGCTGGCTTGCTGTTTGTTATTGGCTTGGGTCTCACGCTATACAAGAATATCGAGCTTGGCTTCCCCTTGCTGCCCGGCAATCAGCAACCCGTCTGGACCATTGAAGCCGAGGTCAACTTCACTGCCGTTGGTGATCCGGTATTGGTGTCGCTGGCGCTACCTCTGGATCCGCCCGATATCAGCATACTGGACCAGGACTTTGCCTCGCCAGGCTACGGTTTCAGCGAGAAAACTGCCGATTTTAGCCGCCGCGGTATGTGGAGCAAGCGCTCTGCAAACGGTGAGCAGTCAGTATTCTACCGTTTGGATGTTCACGAAAAACTCGGCAAGCGTCTGGAAACACAAACGCCGCCAGTAAAGTCGACGTTTGAGGTCGACTTCCTTGAGCCGTTAAAAACGGCGGCTAATACGCTGACCGAAAAAGTTCGCGCACAATCCGCCAGCCCGCATACCTTCACGGCGCAGCTATTGCTTGAATTGAACGCCGAAGCTCCCGATCAAAATGTTCGCCTGTTGCGGCGACAAATCAGCAATGAAGACGAATTTGCGACTCTGTTAGTCAAGCTGCTCTCAAGCGAGGGGATTGCAGCGCGTGTAGTGCGTGGTTTGCGCCTGGAAGACGGCCGCCGTCGCCAACAATTGACCACTGCAATTGAGGTGTACGATGAGGGCGATTGGCAGTTTTTTAATATAGAAACTGGCGTTACGGGTATTCCTGAGCGTTTTATGGTCTGGCAACGCGGTGGCCGCTCGCTGCTTGAAGTCAGTGGGGCGAAGAATTCGGGCGTTTATTTCTCAATTGTAGAAAATTTTCGTGGCAGCAAGGATATCGCCCTGCAAGACAAGCAGAGTGTCGAAGCGGCACTGATCGACTTTTCCATTTACAGCTTGCCATTGGCCGAACAGAATGCGTTCAAATCTATCCTGCTGGTGCCAATTGGCGCGCTGGTCGTGGTGGTCATGCGCCTACTGGTGGGGCTGAAAACGTCGGGCACGTTCATGCCCATCCTGATTGCGCTGGCATTTATCCAAACTTCGTTGGTACCAGGCGTACTAATTTTCTTGCTGGTAGTAGGCACCGGGCTGATTATCCGCTCCTATCTGTCGAAACTGAATTTGTTGCTGGTGGCGCGAATATCCGCCGTCATTATCGTGGTGATTCTCATCATGGCCAGCATGAGCGTGTTAAGCATTAAACTGGGAATCGACAAGGCGCTGACGGTAACGTTCTTCCCAATGATCATTCTCGCCTGGACCATAGAACGCATGTCAATTCTATGGGAGGAAGATGGCCCCAAAGAGGTTTTGATGCAGGGTGGCGGCAGTTTGCTGGTGGCAACCATCGCCTACCTGTGCATGACTAACCGTATTGTTGAGCACCTGACGTTTAACTTTCCCGAGTTATTACTTATTTTACTAGGCGTGATTTTACTGCTGGGCCAATACACTGGTTACCGTCTCAGCGAATTGCGCCGCTTTAAGCCAATGGTTGACCAGGCACGCGAGCAACAAAAACAAAATGCTGACGACACCAAAACAACTCCGTAAACTCGGCATTCTCGGCATGAATGCGCGTAACGTCGAGCTGATAGCGGCGAAGAACCCGCGTCGCCTGTTCCCCTTGGTTGACGACAAGTTGAAAACCAAAATGGTGGCAGAGCGTGCCGGCATTGCTGTCCCAAAATTGCTGGCAGTAGTAGATCAGGAGTCACAGGTACGAAACCTTCCCACTACTTTGGCCGAGCACAGCCAGTTTGCCATCAAGCCTTCCAAAGGCAGCGGCGGTAAAGGTATTTTAGTGATCACCAATCGCGAGGGTGATGTGTTTCTCAAGGCCAGCGGTGAAGCCATTAGCATGACCGAAATCCAGCGCCACGCTTCGAATACGCTGAGTGGCCTCTATAGCCTGGGCGGCCGCCAGGACGTAGCGATGATTGAGGCATTGGTGCAGTTTGATCCGATTTTTGAAAAATATAGTTATGAAGGCGTGCCGGACATTCGCGTTATCGTCTACATGGGTTACCCGATTATGGCGATGCTGCGCCTGGCCACGCATGAATCAGATGGCAAGGCTAATTTACATCAGGGTGCGGTAGGCGTAGGCATCGATCTTGCCTCAGGCCGGGCGCTGCGCGCGGTACAGCATGGTCGTCCGATCAGCCATCATCCTGACACTAAAAACATTCTGGCGGCGATTGAAATACCGCATTGGGAGCGGTTGGTGCCGCTGGCGGCTGCCTGCTATGACGTCACTGGACTAGGTTACCTGGGCGTCGATATCGTGCTCGACCGCAATCTGGGTCCGCAAATTATCGAACTGAACGCGCGGCCAGGGTTAGCTATTCAGGTTGCCAACGGCGCCGGCATGCTGCCACGCGTGCAGCGTGTCGATAAGCTGAAGGAGAAGGTCAGCGATGCGACTCGGCGTGCTGAATGGAGCAAGCAGTCGTTTGGTTTACTGCCGCCTACTGTGTCGGCACAGAAAATTGGCGTTATTGATCCGCCTTGCTGACTCCTCCTGCGTAGCACTTGTCACCGCAGAAGTGCCGCTAGATATCCACATCAGTTTGACAACTCGTAACAGCTAACGCATTCTCGCTGCTTATTTATAGCGAAGGGGAAGGGTATGGCTTTAGATGCTGGCAACGCGATTTTAACACCGGCAGCTATTCTGGTTGCGTGGTCGTTGGTGATGCTGGGGTGGACGGCGATGACTCGCTTTCCAGCGATTGCGAAATCAGGCGTAGATGTTACCAAGGCTCCACCAGGTGGTCGTGGCGTAGACTTCGAAACCATTCTGCCGGCTAACGTTAATTGGAAGTCGCACAATTACACGCATTTGATGGAGCAACCGACCATCTTTTATGCCAGCATCTTCATGCTGTATCTGACCGGCGCGGTAACATCGTTGCTGGTGGTTTTTGCCTGGGGTTATACACTACTGCGCATCGCTCACAGTATCTGGCAGGCAACCGTTAATACAATCATTCCTGTCCGTTTTGGATTGTTTCTGGCGTCGACGTTCTGCCTAATCGTTTTGTCGGTCAACGCCGTTATTGCGACCGTTTGAGCACGAGGCGTGTCTTGCAAATACAGTGAATAGCTGGGACGCCGCCAGCGTTTCCCAGCTCCTCAGGTGATAACAAGCCCCCCGCAGTTGCGGCGAGGGTCGGTGGGCGACTAGTTCAATACGATATTGCCCAGATTTTCCACCAAATCGTCATTGTCCTGATTCAAATAGGAACGGTGCGTTCTTCTATTAGTCAGGATGGCGATGACCAAACCATCATCGGTGTAGGCGCGCAGAAACGAGCGGGCGCCGGTCCAGGAACCATTTCATTCAGCCACATCTTCACCTCCAGATGATGTGACCATGGACCAACCCAACCCCTGGCTGAAGGCAGGGTTAACCGGAGTCCACAAACGATTGTCACGCGCACGGCGAGTACGACGTGTTTGAAGTCTATGCGGAAGCCAGTATCCCTCTGCTCTCAGGCGTGCCCGCGGCGGAGGAGTTGACCGTCGATGTTGCCGCACGCTACTCTGATTACGACACTATCGGTAATGACACCACCTATAAACTGGCTTTGGGCTGGCGGCCCGTTGCCGATCTTCGTTGAGGGTGTGGCGTTGACACTGGACTACTATGATATCGAAGTGGAACATGTGGTCAACAAACCGGACCCTTCCACTGTGATCAACAACTGCTACACAGGTGTCGGATTGAGCAGCCCTGATTGCGCGCGCATCGACCGGAATGCACAGCTTAAATCGTGGTTTCGTGTGAAAAGATGCGCATCTCGCACGTACATCCCGAGCTTTTCATTACGGCACAACCACCGCCGCACCGGTAAAATTCCCCGCTCGCAAATCCTCCAACGCCTGGTTGGCTTGCTCCAGCGGGTAAATATGCACTTCCGTCTCCACCGGTATACTGGCCGCCAGCGGCAGGAATAACTCACCATCCCGCCGGGTCAGATTAGCGACTGAACGAATCGACCGCTCACCCCACAGCCAAGCGTAGGGGAAGCTGGGAATGTCGCTCATATGAATACCGGCGCAGATGACCCTGCCGCCCTTGCGCACGGCTTGCAGCGCTTTGGGTAGCAATTCGCCCGCTGGCGCGAAAATAATAACGGCGTCCAGCGATTCGGGCGAGACCTGGTCCGCGTCGCCTGTCCAGTGAGCGCCCAGCTGCCTGGCAAAGTGCTGTGCCGCCGTGTCGCCGCGGCGGGTAATCGCATGCACCGACCGGCCCTGATGAGTGGCTACCTGAATCAGAATATGGGCAGCCGCACCGAAACCATAAAAGCCGATGGTTTCTGCATCACCGGCCATGCGATATGCCCGGTGGCCAATGAGACCGGCGCATAGCAACGGTGCTGCTGCGTTATCCTCGTAGTTTTCCGGTATTGGAAAACAGAATTTGGCGTCCGCAACCGTGTATTCGGCAAACCCGCCATCGCGTTGATAACCGGTATAAATAGCGCTATTGCAGAGGTTCTCCTGGCCGCTCACGCAATAACGGCAGGCGCCGCAACTACCGCCCAGCCAGGGCACACCCACGCGTTGTGCTAACGCAAACTGCTGCACATCTGCGCCGAGTTTGCTGACACGGCCAACGATTTGGTGGCCAGGTATTATCGGTAGGGTAGGCTCGTGCAAATCCCCGTCGACAACGTGCAGATCGGTGCGGCAGACACCGCAGGCGTTGACCTTAATCTGCAACTCACCGGCTTGTGGCGCGGGAACGGCTCGCTCAACCAGGCGCAGGGGTTGTCCGGCTTGTTCAAACAACATAGCACGCATAGTGAGTAACAATACACCCCATGAATTCAATCACCAAGTTGATTTATAACAATCAAATGCGCGCTAATTTTTGCTTTAATACATGTTTACTTTCACCTGCTGTACTTGCCGCGCGCATGCGCCTTGGACTAACAAACATGCCCACAGAATTTTCAACGGTAGAAGCCTGCGTAGCTGCAACGATTGCCAGCGTCGGTAAAAACCTCGTATTGGCTCTGCCGCTGGGGCTGGGTAAACCGAATCAATTGGTTAATGCCTTTTACCAGCGTGCGACCGAAGACTCGAGCGTAAATCTACATATCATTACTGCGTTGTCGCTGCAAAAGCCGAAACCGGGCAGCGATCTGGAGGAGAGGCTGATCCAGCCTTTTGTCGACCGGGAGTTTGGTGATTACGAGCCGCTGCAGTTTGTCGAGCCACAGCGGCAGCAGACCTTACCGCCGAACATCAAAGTATCCGAGTTTTATTTCAAGGCCGGCGCAATGCTGAATGTACGCTCGGCGCAGGCTAATTATATTAGCTCCAACTACACCCTGATTGCGCGCGACCTGGTGTTACTTGGAGTGAATGTCGTGTTGCAACTGGTGGCTGAGCGCGAAGTGGAGGGCGAGTCAATGCTGAGTCTGTCGTGCAATGCCGACGTGACACTGGACCTGCTGCCCGCCCTCGCGCTAGAAAAGCAAAAAGGCCGTTCCTTTGCGATGCTTGCACAAGTACATAGCGACCTGCCGTTTATGTACAACAAAGCGCTGATCAAACCTGAGCAGTTTGACATGATTGTGCGTAACCCGGCTTACAATACTACGCTGTTCGCCGTGCCCAACCAGTCTATCAAGGCCGTCGATTTTATGCTTGGCTTGCATGCAAGTACCTTGATAAAAGACGGCGGCACACTGCAGATCGGTATCGGCTCGCTGGGTGATGCGATTACTTATGCGTGTAAGCTTCGCGATAGCGACAACGCCACGTATCGCGAGATCGCCGCGCAGATACCAGTTGACTCGAGCTCAGCTGAACAGGTTGGCGGCCTCGGCGCCTTTGAGCATGGCTTGTACGGCTGCAGCGAAATGTTTGTTAACGGTTTTCTACACCTTATGCAGGCCAATATTTTGCGCCGCGCCGTGTATGATGACGTAGAGCTACAGCGCTTGCTCAACAGCGGTAAAATTACCGCGCGCATCGATGCAGAAACGTTGCGTACGTTGGTCGAAGAGGGGGTTATTGCAGCGACCTTAACGGCGGAAAACGTCGCGTACCTCAAGCGTTGGGGCATTCTAAACAGCGCCGTCACGTATTGCGACACTGCACTGCATATTAACGAAATTTGCGTTGCCGCCGATCTTGACGTCGACAAAAACTACCGGCTCGTGTGCGAGCACGCGCTGGGCGACTATTTAAAGCATGGCATTATTATGCACGGCGCATTTTTTCTTGGGCCGCGCGATTTCTACGCCGCGTTACGCGCCATGTCGCGTGCCGAGAGTGAACAAATCTGCATGGAAAGCGTGCGCCAGATCAACCGCATCGGCGATCAGCGCCTGCACCCATTGCAACGTCGTCACGCGCGTTTTATCAACACTGGCATGATGGTGACCCTTAGCGGCGCGGTGGTTTCCGACGGGTTGGAAAACGGCCAGGTGGTTAGCGGAGTCGGCGGACAATATGATTTTGTTGCCCAGGCTCACGACCTGCCCGACGGCCGCTTCATCTTGTGTATTCGCAGCGTACGCGGCAGCGGCAAACAGGCCACCTCCAATATCGTGCCGCACTACGGCCATATCACTATCCCGCGGCACTTACGCGATATTGTCGTCACGGAATACGGCGTAGCCGATCTGCGCGCCAAAAGCGATGCCAGCATTATCAAGGCGTTGTTGAACATAGCTGACTCGCGTTTCCAACAGCAATTGCTTAACGCTGCAGTCAATGCCGGCAAACTGGATCCCGAGTACCAGATTCCGGAGCAATTTTGCAACAACACGCCACAGCATAGCGATCAGCTGGTGCAAGACTGGCAGTCCAAAGGTTATTTCCCGCCGTTTCCGTTGGGTACCGATTTTACCGATGAAGAAATCGCGCTAAGCGACAGTTTGCGCAAGATAAAAGCGCTGGCTGATGATCCCAAAGCTATGCTAAAAGCGTTACTGCGGTCTTTCATTCATCAAGTTGATGAGGAGGGGGCCAAACCGTACCTGCAGCGCATTGGCCTCGACAATCCGAACACCCCAAAAGAAACGATTGCACAGCATTTACTGCTGCTGGAGTTGGAGGAAAATGGCTACTTACGTCCGCTGTAAGCAATGGCTGTTTACTTTCTTTGTGGCTGGCTGATCGCGGACTGATCTGTCGTCGTTTTGCCGGCGTAATATCATGCCCCCTCCGTGGTATGTTTAGCGGGCGCAGGTTAGGCGCCTGTCCATAAACTGCACTATCTGCATGAGGGTGAACGGGATTCAATTATTGTCTATATTTTTTGTTGAAGTTACGGCGAAAATAGGGCTAAGTACGGTCCAAGGGTACAAGCGGAGAGGTGAGCCACACATTATGGAGACAATCGAAAACATAGTTTTGCAAGCCGGTAAAGATAAGCTCAATGGTACGTTAGCAGTTCCTCAGGATGCGGCTGCGCTGGTAATGTTTGTCCACGGCAGCGGCAGCAGTCGCTTCAGCGCGAGAAATACAGTCGTCGCCGCCGAGATCAACAAAGCAGGACTTGCGACATTACTGTTCGACCTGCTGACAGCACAGGAAGACACAACCGACCAGCTGACCAGCGAGTTCCGTTTTAATGTGCCGCTGTTGTCAGGCAGATTGATCGACTCTATTCACTGGCTGCAAAATTTTGAAAGCTGTAAACATTTGCCTATTGGTTTATTTGGTACCAACACTGGCGCCGCCGCCGCGTTGATTGCAGCGGCCGAACTACCCGATAAGATCGGCGCGCTGGTAGCACTTGGAGGGCGTACCGATCAGGCAGCCGAGGCGCTGCCCGGCGTCCGTGCACCCACCTTACTCATTGTCGGTGGCTATGATGACCAGGCGTTGCAAATAAATCGTGAAGCTAGCGGTTTGCTGAGCGCGGAACACCAGCTGGAAGTCATACCTGCCGCCACCCACTCGTTTCGTGAAGCGGGTAAGTTAGAGCAGGCTACCCAGTTGGCGTTAGACTGGTTCTTAAGGTACCTCGTCCCGCCCACACCGGGTGCAAATTGCTAGCACGGCGTGGTGACTGTCCTGATTTTCGCCTATACCTGGCTATTAGCTAAATGAACCATTGATAAACAAAATAATACATTTTCTATCCTAGAGTTGTTCGAGCTTGCCCCTCAGCCGCAGCCAATACTGGATTTTCGACCTAGACGGTACGCTAACCATGGCGGTGCACGATTTCGATGCGATGCGCGACGAACTGGGGCTGCCGCCAGGGCAGCCGATCCTGGAAGCGTTAAGCCGACTAACCGGCAAACACAGCAGACAGAAAATGCAACAGCTGGACGCGATCGAATGGAAGTTGGCGCGCGAGGCGCTGCCGCAACCGGGGGCGCACGAGTTGTTAACGCATCTGGCGAGTCAAGGCCGCCAGTTGGGCATACTGACGCGCAATGGCCACGCCATCGCGAAAGAGACGCTGCGAGTTTGCGGTCTGGCTGCGTTCTTTAGCAATGACGTTATCGTCGGCCGTGAATCGTGCACGCCAAAACCTGATCCGGCCGGCATAAATCAGCTGCTAGACCGCTGGCAGGCTCATAGAAGCCGCACGGTAATGGTTGGCGATCATCAAATCGACGTACAGGCAGGCCGCGCGGCCGGCGTAAAAACCGTCTACTTTAACGCTTCTAACGATTTCACATTGGCTGCCGTGGCAGACGTTAACGTGTCGAGGTTAACGCAGTTACTCCCACTGTGATGACCCGCACCCTCGCACAATAAATACGTAGTTTCCACAGTCGACATAAGCACAACCGCAAATTTTCGTTGGCTATGGGTAACCATATACTTCAATTTTACGAGTCGGAGCCGGGTTACCCGATGGTTGTGCACTGGCGCTGCTACAGTCGCGCGTTAGTAACGCGCCATGTGACTTGCTAAGCGACGCGCTGGCAGTGAGTGTTCGAGCCATACGAATGCCACGAAAACAGGTTGTCGCGCTTTTCGTGCTATGTTGGCGCTTTGAGGCAGCCGCATAGACACGTCCGCTTCGCTTATTTACACTAACCAGAATAACTATAGCCGAATAATCCTTGAGAAAAGCGCCGGTGAATTTTAGCTCGGCAGTGTTGGCGATAACAACCAGGTCATCACTGCGGGCGCTGTGCCTGTTGTTGCTCTGCTTACTGTGCAGTAGCCACAGCTATGCGCGTGAGCAAGCGAATCTAGCTTCCAGAGATGTGCTTATTCTTAGTTCCACGCAATTTCCCAGTGAATGGACGAAACAAACGATAGCTGGCATTCAGGCCGAGTTTGATGTGGCGCCGCGGCCAGTGCGGCCAGTGTATGAATATCTGGATCGCTCAATGTTCCTTAACCGAACACCTGCGCCAGAGTTGGCGCAGGCGGTAAAGCGCAAGTATCAGCACGGGTTTGCGCTGCTTATCGCCACCGATGGCGATGCGCTGCAGTTTTTAATCCAGCATCGAGCCGAAATTGCACCCAGGGCGCCGATTGTTTTTTGCCGCGTGCGCAAGCTGGGTAAAGGCGAACTGCAGGGGATTAGCGCAATTACCGGTGTCGTTGACTATATACCGATCAAAGAGACGCTGGAACTCATCAAGTCGGTTCACCCCGACGTCAGCAATATCGCCGTCGTGCTGGACTCCTCAACCGTAGGCATACAGCTGCGCAAAGAACTGCAAGGTGCAAAGCGCGCGGCAGCTAAAGAGGGGTTAACAATCACCGCTCTGGACGACTGGACTTTTACCGAGCTCGACGCCGCCTTAAATAAACTGCCAGCAGAATCGGTGGTGGTATTAGCGTCTGCGGTGTTAGATAGCAGCGGCGAACTGCGTTCGCTTGACGAGTCTATCGAATTCGTAACCTCTCGTACCACGTTACCTATTTATACGGTATGGGATATGAGCATTCAGCAAGGCGTTCTTGGTGGCGTGGTCGAAACAGCGGCCGCACGCGGCCGTAACACTGCACGTCTGGCTCTGCGCGTACTTGGCGGCGAGTCCGCCGACAATATACCCCTGTTTTTATTGAATAGTCATATTCCCATGTTTGACTACGTGGCGTTGAAGCAGCACAACGTCGACCTGCAAGCTATCCCGTCCGGCGCTGCTATTCTCAATAAGCCGCCCGAGTATTATCAACCGAACATGCTACTGGTTTGGCTTGGCTCGCTGCTGTTCGTGTCGCAGGCTGCCATTATCTGGAGTTTGATCTACAACATCAGAAAACGGCAACGCACAGAAACGGAGCTGCGCCACAGCGAGCAGCGCTATCGAACCCTCACCAAGCTGGCACCAGTAGGTATTTTTCACGCCAGTGCCGACGCTGCCACGCTGCACTACGTGAATGATGCGTTTCGCAGCATCACCGGTTTAGGCGAACAGGATGTAATCAGCGAGCACTGGTTCGCACATGTGCATCCGGAAGACCGCTCAAAGGTCGAGCAGTCAGTTGAAAAAATGCGCCAAACGCAAGTTATTGAACGCAGCGAGCAACGTTTTGTACGCGCCGACGGCAGCAGCGCCTGGATAGTCGCCGACGCCGCTGCTGAATACGATGACAACGGCAATATGACCGGTCTGATCGGCACATTGACCGATATTAGCGAACTGAAACAAATACAGGCCGAGTTGCAGCGCCAGCAAGCTTATGATGCGGCAGTGATGAATACTGCCGCAGAAGGCATCATTATCATTGATGAACACAGCACAGTGGTATCGTTTAACCGTGCTGCAGAAAATATGTTTGGCTATGCGGCCGAAGAGGTCATTGGCAACAATCTGACTATGTTGATGCCATCGCCATACTGTGATGAGCACGCAAAATATGTAGAGCGATACCTGCAAACCGGCGAGAAAAGAGTCATCGGCACCGGCCGCGAGATCAGTGGGTTACACAAGAACGGCGAACAGTTTCCAATGTATCTTGCGCTCAGTGAGGTGAATGTCAATGGCGAGCGCAGCTTTACCGGTATTATGCGCGATGTAACCAAGGTGAAGGCGGTGCAAGAGGAGTTGTTGCTGAAAAACGAACAGCTGGAAGTGCTCGTTAATCAAGCCCCGCTGGGCATTGCCTCGTTCCGCCTGAGTGGCGAAATTCTGCAAGCCAACAGGGTGTTCTGCGAGATGACAGGTTACAGCCTGGAAGAGCTGGAACAGCTGTCGATGCTGGAGTTGTCGCACCCGAAAGACTGGAAGGAAATCATGCAGTTTACTCAGGCCGCGGCGCAGGGCGAGATATTGCATTATCGCCGTCGCGGTCGCTACATCAAGAAAAATGGCGATGAACTGCAGGTTGAAATTTTCAACGCGGTCACCCACGACGAATGGGGCAGGCCGCACTTGTTAATTGCGCAAGTAATGGATCTGACCGAGCAAATGCTGGCCGAACAAATGAACCAGGTAAATCAGGAACGTTTGGCTCAGGTCGGCCGGCTGAGTGTTCTGGGTGAGATGTCGGCCGGTATCGCTCACGAAATAAATCAGCCGCTAACCGCGATTTCGGTTTATGCCGACTCCGGTATGCGCCTGCTGCAGGCCGGTAAACTGGAGCGTCTGCCAGATGTACTGGAAAAACTGGCTGCTCAGGCGCGTCGTGCAGGAGGCGTTATTGAGAGAGTGCAGCGACTGGCGCGACGCCAGGTGCCGGCGCGTGAAACCGCCGACTGTAACGTCTTGCTTTCTGAAGTGTGCAAAATCATCGAAAAAGACGCGAATATGAGTAACATCGAGTTGACGCTGGATTTGCAGGAAAACCTACCACAGGTTTACTGCGATGCGATTCAAATTCAACAGGTGATGCTCAATTTATTGCGTAACAGCGTGGACGCCATTCGCCAAAACCCGCAGAGCAGTGGCGGTGAAATCACTGTTGTTACCGAGTGTTTCGACCAGGAAGTAGAGGTAATAGTGAGTGATAACGGCCCGGGCGTCGATGTTGAATTGATTGGTGCCCTGTTCGAGCCGTTCGCTACCACCAAAATTAAGGGCATCGGCTTGGGGTTACCCATCAGCCGAGCCATTATCGAAGCGCATGACGGCGAATTGCGATTCTCCAATAATGTCGACGCGGGCGCTACTTTTTGTTTTACTTTACCGACGATTTAACATTTCGCCAAATCTGAGCCGCATAGCCAGAGCCGCCTAACCAGGCCCATAGCCAGAGCCGCACGATATGGATAATACGCAGCAAACCATTTACATTGTCGATGACGACGAAGCCGTGTTGGACGCCCTCGCGTTACTTATCGATACGGTGGGGCTGCGCTGCCAGACCTTTGCCTCAGCGCTGGCGTTTCTTGCCGCGTACGATGGTGTCAGCGGTGGCTGTCTGGTGCTGGATATTCGCATGCCTGGCATGAGTGGCCTGGAGCTGCAGGAAAAGTTGATAGAAAAGCATGTGCTGTTGCCGATTATATTCATCACTGGCCACGGCGATATTCCGATGGCAGTTGAGGCCATGCGTAACGGCGCACACGATTTTATTCGCAAGCCGTTTCGCGAACAGGAGCTGCTCGACCGCATTAACGAAGCGCTGGCGATGGAGTCGGGCATACGCCACCAACAGTATGAGCGCTCGGCAATTATGATCAAGCTGAAGACACTAACCGAACGCGAACACGAGGTATTCCAGCGCATCACCGCTGGCGAGGCTAACAAAGTCATCGCCATTGAGCTCAATATCAGCGACCGCACGGTGGAGGTGCACCGCGCCCACGTGATGAAAAAAATGGCGGCGAAGTCGCTGGCGCAGTTGGTGCGCATGAAGCTCATTGCCGAACTGGCTCCGGTGTGACCCAGCGTAAACTAGGGTTTTCCACAGACCACTACGTAGTTTATCTAATTACGTCTTTTTAAGTTCCTTCGATACACTGCATCTGACAATGAAGAGCGGCTTGCAAGCCGTCATTTTCCCAAGTGCAAGACTCAAGGAAGGCAGTTTTGGGCACGATTTATATTATAGAACCCGATAGCGCCATACTTGGCGGCATGATCGAGTTATTAAGCAGCCTGACGCTAACAGTGTGCGGCTTCACCGGCCCCGACCAGTTTTTCGCGGCAGAGCATAGCCTTGGTCATGGGTTTCTGGTTATTGATTTCGACAGCGGTGACGCCGCGGCCTTCAAATTTCTGCACCGCTTGCGGGAGCGAAACATCACGATACCGACGGTACTCATTTCCAGCCATTCTGACAATGCGTTCAAAGCGAAGGCCCTCAACGCTGGCGCCGTTGATGTGATCGACAAGCCGTTGGTTAACGAGATATTGCTGGCGCGAATTCGCCAGTACTTACCTGAAGTGGCGGCTAACCAAGTTCTTTCCAGCCAGGCGCGGTGACTGTTGATGTAGCACTCGGACGCCGGGCATGTTGCCGGCATACTCGTTGTTTGCGTTACATTCGGTGGCAGTAAGGAGAAAGGCTCTATCACTATATCTATCGAGGAGTTGCCAGTGCATTACGGAGCGACAAATCAACCCCGATGCCCTTGAGTAATCAGCTCTACGTTTTCAATTAGGCGATCCGCATCAAGCGTAAAGTCATTAAAAACAATCTCTCCCTCTGCATTGATAAGAATAAACCAGGGCGTGCCGCGTGTCTGATAATCTTCCATGATGGTGGGATGGCGTCCCGCAATCGCGTCATGCCCAAACGGCAGATCAAGCTCGTAATGCAATTGAGTTTCTCGTAGCCGGTCGAAGGTGTTTTGTTCAAACCCTTCGAAAACCGTTTGAACTACCGCAAACCCTGCTCCCAGCGATTCAAGTGCCGGTACCAACCGTTGCAGGGTAGGGAAACCGGCGCTATGGCACCCCGGGCACCAATGCTGAAAGCAATAGATCACCTTTAGATTTGTGCCCAGCCGAGCCAGTGTTAGTGGTGCAATGGCATCACCTGCAGCATCAATCCACTGTGCGACGCGTAACTCAGGGGCCTGTTTGCTGTTCAACATAAAACTAACCTGGTTAAGAATGGCACTATTCCGCTAGCTCGCGTTGCGGTAGCTTCCAGTCTGAGCGCACAAAGTGACAGGTGTAGCCACTCGGTAAGCGTTGCAGGTAATCCTGATGTTCGGGTTCCGCTTCCCAGAACGGACCCGCCGGCGCAAGCTCGGTCACCACCTTACCCGGCCACAGGCCAGATGCATCCACATCGGCAATCGTGTCTTTGGCGACACGTAATTGTTCCTCATTGGTATAGTAGATGCCGGAGCGGTATGAGCTGCCGGCATCATTACCCTGCCGATTCGGGGTGGACGGATCGTGGATCTGAAAGAAGAATTCCAGCAGGCGACGATAGCTCATCTGGTTGGGATCGAACTCGATTTCGATGGCTTCGGCGTGCGTACCATGGTTTCTATAAGTGGCATTGGGAACGTCGCCGCCGCTATAACCCACCCGGGTCGAAACGATGCCCGGCAGCTTGCGGATCAAGTCCTGCATACCCCAAAAACAGCCGCCTGCTAATACGGCGCGTTCTAATGTGGAATCAGTCATACAGCCTCCTGGTTAATGGCGCCGCGAGCCGTCGCGAGCGCATAGGTTATCATTTAGGCATGTGCCCGGATTTCAAGCAATACCTGTAACGATCACATATGGTTCCGTGGCAGTTGCATTGACGTCTATGCAATCACGTTATCAGGCACTATGACTGCATGAAGGTGATCGGGTTCAAACTGCAACACAATGTCGAGTAACTCCTCAGAGGCCATCTCACAGGATTTCAGCAAGGCTTTGCCATTGAGGAAATGGCACTGATGACGCCGCGTTTTTGTCGCCCGGTGCGGAGTGGTGCGGGCAGTTAGTCGGGTTCCGGGCTGCAGCTTGCCATTACGCGGCAAATAGTCAAATTGCATAGCTCCGCGTTATGGCTTGAGAGCAAACTGCAGACAAGTACACGCGCCCGTTTCACGCTGCCGGTAGCGTAAACTATCGTTCTCATTTGTCTTCGGATAGAATCTTCTACTCAACTCAACATTGTCCGCCGTTGAATTAGACAAATCATGCAATTATGTACGCGTTTCACAATTCTACTCTGTGGTTGCGTTCTCAGTAGCATAGCCTTTGTCTAGCTCGACAACAGCGAGCAGAAACTTGCTACCTATATTGTTAAGCTTAATCAAGAGGCTATCTCGTTATTGAAAGAGGTAGTGAAGATAAATAGCGGCACGATGAATTTCGCCGGCGTGAAGCACGTCGGCGACGTGTTCGCCGAGAAATTTGCGGCCCTCGATATGGAAACGCAATGGCATGTTGGCACAGCCTTTAACAGGGCAGGCCATCTAACGGCTAGAACAACGGGCGGGTCTGGTACGAAAATTATGCTGATTGGGCATCTGGATACGGTCTTTGAAAAAGATAGCCCTAACCAGAGCTGGCAGAGAATTGAAGACAACATCGTTAAAGGCCCGGGTATCGCCGATATGAAGGGCGGCGACGTAGTCATTTTACAGGCGCTGTCCGCTTTGTATGCTGCAGGTTTATTGCAGGATATGAATATCAGCCTAGTAATGACAGGTGACGAGGAGTCCAGCGGCGACCCCTTGAATTTATAAACGAGTTTAGCAAGGTCAGTCAGGATCTTGGCTTTGGGCCGGTAACAGCGGTCGATGCCAACAATGCCGGCGCTGCTGATATTGCGTTCACCTCAGGACTGATAGAAAAAGGCATAGATGGTTTGGGCATGGGCGGTGCCGATGACCACACGGTCAATGAAAGTGGTGATTTGACAACATTGCCGATGCAGTCGAAGCGGGCGGCTGTGCTGCTTTACAGGCTGCGTTAGGGCGCCTGACTGGACTTACAAGGGCCTGTTGCATACTTTAAGCACGCAACGGGTAATATTTCCTTTTCTCGCTGACTTATTATTTTATGGTGACAATATGAAAAACTGTATCCAGGCTGGACTCCTCTCCGCGTTGCTGTGCGTCGCCCCTCTCGCGCTGGCGGAGGACACTGCTTACGACACCGATTGGCTTACCCCCGAGGTGGGCTTTGAAGAGGGCAAAATGGGCGCTCGCATCGATTCGGTCACCGAGATAAGAAAAGACGGCATGCAGCGTATTGTAATTTCCCTGCCCGAAGCCGACCAGCCAATAGAGGAAGTGATTGTGCTCGGCAAGCGTCTTGACAAGCCTGAAATTGACCAGCCGAAGCGGTTCGAGTATGTCAATGACTTAGCCACCGGGCGGCATGGCATTGTCATCTATATCGGTAAGCGGCAAAAATTTGCTCTCAAGTTTAATTATGATGAAGGCGATGCCAGATTTCCATACGACTAGCCCATAAGCAAAAGGCTTAAAACTCATCCTCTGCCGCTGCAACGCTTACCAGTTCAGCCGTGAAAGGATAATCAGCCGTTAATATTGCCAGTAAATTGGTCGCCGCGTTTTCAAATGTCGGCGTGTTTGCAAAATCGAGCTCTTCTATATACACCGCCACCTGCGGATTCGTCAGCGAGGCGGCGCGGTTAACTGTCGCCGGAATGGTGATGCGATTGTCGCTGCGAAATCGGTCCAGCGACAGCAATAGGCGCAGTACGTTTACCGGCGCGACGCTGGTATCCGCTTCTCTGCCGACTATCTGTTCAACACCAACGCGACCGTTGCGAATCGAGGTCGCGCCCAGGAAGATGTCGCCAATATAAAAATCACTGTTGCTACGCGGGGGAACGCTGACCCGGCCGTTGCTGTCGGTCTGGCTGTCGCCAGTTGAAAAAACCACCTCAAGGCCTTCGACAGGTGTTGGTTGCTGCTTGCGCGCTGAAACGATAACGGTCAGTTCGCCGTCGGCGTCGATAAAAATGCGATCAAAATCGGAGTCCGCGTTGTCGGAATAAAAGCATTGAAATCCACCCGTTAAAGTCAGTGGCGCGAACAGGGCGAACAGCAGTATGAAAGCGCGGTGGTTCATGGCGTCGAAACGTCAGCCAATTTGATGTTCGACTTATTCGACAACAACAAGTTGCATGCTGGCCAGCCCACTATTGCCTGTGCCTGGTTGATGGGCCCACACCGAGATGCTGTAATCACCCTTGTTCTTCAGCGGAAACTTGCCTGCAAACTCGCTGGCCTCGCCTGCGTAGGCGAGCGTCACCTGCTTCGCCTTGCCACCCTGGTGCTTGATATGGGCGACAATCTCAAACTGTTCGCTGTCCCACAAGCCTTTCGGTGTTAGCGGGCAGCCACACATCATTTGTACATTTGCGCGCAGCATAAGCTCAGCCTCGCCATCCTGCAGCCGCACGCTGCTTGGCATGTCGTGCAAATTGACCACCAGACCGGGCAGCTCGAGCAGCCAGCCATTGCCTGCAGTGATTGACTTGCCAGGCAATACCCACTGGGTGGCGGAGACGCTGTTGGCGGAATCGGGATAAGATTGCGGACCCAACGCCGTGACGCGCACTTTCGCGGGTGCGTCTATGTTCAGCGTAGCATTGAAGCGCGCGCTGCCCGTAGTCGCCAGCGCCGCGCCGCGCTTGTGGTCACGCTGCATAATGCGTTGCGTATCGCCGGTATCGCCAGCCGTTAGCCCCTGCGCCAGCACTTCGCCAGTCTCAACATTCTCAATTATAACGCGCGCGCCACCCATACTCGAGCCAACAAACTTGGCATCACGCGCCAGCACCTGCACGCTGATTGCCGTAGGTTCGGCAGCAACGCCGGCGGCCAGAGTGCCAATAGTGACAAGCGTGAGTAGTTTTACTAACAGTTTCATCATGTTTTTCCTGTGCCAATTTAAAAGTTGAGACGATTATAGAAGCATATTTGTTTAGTGGAGCGAAGACGCGGTAATATTGATACTAGCAATTCAAATCAGGGTTTTGAAACCACAGTGGCAAATAGCCCGTTGAAAGTCGTTCTGTACTGGCATATGCATCAGCCGCGCTACCATGATGTGCCGACCGGCGAATTCAAAATGCCGTGGGTCTATTTGCACACCATCAAAGACTACGTCGATATGGTTGCGCACCTGGAGGCGAACCCGGAGGCAAAAGCCGTGGTTAACTTCACGCCGGCATTGCTCGACCAGATAGAAAACTACGCTGCACAGGTGCAAGGTCATCTGCAGCAGCACACACCGATTCGTGACTCGTTGCTGGCCGCGCTCGCCAGTCCCATTAGCCCGTTTGATGCGAATAGCACGCTGGCCTTAATGCGGCAATGCCTGCAGGCCAACGAAAAACAAGTGATTAACCGATTTGCACCCTATCGATTATTGGCAGATCTAGCGAAAACTCAAATTGAGACACCGGCAACGTTACGCTACGTCAATGACCAGTTTCTCTATGACCTGTTGGTGTGGTATCACCTTGCCTGGCTGGGCGAAACGGTGCGCCGTAAAGACAGTCGCGTACAGCAGCTAATCGAAAAACAGTACGGCTTTACGTGCCGTGATCGGCGCGTGCTGCTACAGGTCATTGGTGAATTACTGGGCGGTGTGATTCCACGCTATAAAAGTCTCGCCCGCAGCGGACAGATCGAATTAACGTTTACGCCTGGCGAGCACCCTATCGTGCCATTGCTGCTCGACATGAATGCAGCCACCGATGCCGAGCTCGACACGCTGTTACCCGCGCATGAAAACTATCCCGGTGGTGAGGCGCGCGCGCAGTGGCATGTGCAGCGTGGCATCGACAGTTTTCGTCATCATTTCGACCTGCAGCCGCAGGGGTGCTGGCCAGCCGAGGGCGGCGTCAGCGAAGCGACCCTGAAGTTGTTGGCAAAAAACGGTTTTTCGTGGGCTGCCAGCGGCCAGTCGGTGCTGCACAACAGCGTCGCGCGCTCCGCTATCCCTGCAGAAACCTGCGAACACCAGCCATTCGTGATCGACACAGCCGACAACATGGTGTGTTTCTTTCGCGATGATAAGCTGTCAGATCTTATCGGTTTCGATTACTGCAAGTGGCAAACTAAAGATGCCGTAAAGGATCTTATCCAGCACCTGGAAAACATCGATCAGGCCTGCGCCGCCGAATCTAATCGCGTCGTTAGTATTATCCTCGACGGCGAGAATGCCTGGGAGCATTACCCTGAGAATGGCTACCCGTTTCTGCAACAACTGTACAAAGAACTGGCGGCGCACCCGAAATTGCAGCTGTCTACGTATGCCGATGTAATGCCGCAGCGCGAGTCATTTGCGCACCTGCCCAAACTGGTTGCCGGCAGTTGTGTATACGGCACGTTTTCAACGTGGCTCGGCGACCCCGACAAAATCCGCGCCTGGGATATTCTGATAGAAGCCAAGCAAGCGTATGACCAGGCCGAGGTCGAAGGGCGATTTAACAGCGCAGCCGAGCTGGCTCGTGCCAGCGAGCAATTGGGTATTTGCGAAGCGTCTGACTGGTTCTGGTGGCTGGGTGATTACAACTCCGAGTTTTGGGTACGTGAATTTGAAACGTTATTCCGCCACCACATTGCCAACTTGTACTTTCTTATCGACACACAGCCACCGGACAGCTTGCAGCAGCCGCTGTCGCTCGGTACGGGGTCGCCTGAAGGGGGCGGTGCTATGCGCCGTGGGCACTAACACGGTGGTATTAGACTTAAATAGGGTGTCACTAATGCTAGCAGCGCTAACTAACGAGGCTTTCACAACAACGTCGCTTGCGATAGAGTCACTAACAATAGGGGCGATAACAATAGATACGCCGGGGAGCTATCGATGCAAAACCTGATGTCACGCCGTGCGGCGGGGGTGTTGTTACATCCGGTGTCATTACCCGGGCCGCGTGCATTCGGTGAAATCGGCCGTGAGGCGCGCAATTTTGTGGATTTCCTCGCCAGCGCCGGCATGAGTGTATGGCAGATGCTGCCGCTTGGCCCCACCGGGCCAGACCGATCGCCTTACCAGAGTACTTCGGCTTTTGCCGGCAATCCCGATCTAATCGATCTCGACCTGCTGGCAGACAGCGGCTGGCTGGCGGCAGAAGATATTTATGCAACCGGCGCTAGTCGGCAAGCGTTATTGCGAAAAGCCTGCAGCATCGCCTTGGCGCAGGAACAGAGCGACACGCAACAGAAATTTGCGCGCTTTAACGATCAGCATGCGCACTGGCTGCCAGCGTTTGCCCTGTTCGAGGCGTTACGCCAGGAATCTAACGGAGCCCCCTGGACGCAGTGGCCAGATGAGTTGAAGCGTCGTCAGCCGAATGCGCTGGCGGCAGCTGAGCGGCGTTTGGCCGACGCAATACGCGCTGTTAAGTTTTCCCAGTTCGTATTTTTTCAACAGTGGAGCGAACTACGCGACTACGCCCATGAGCGCAACGTTAGTCTGGTCGGTGACCTGCCATTTTTCGTTTCGCATGATAGCGCCGATGTATGGGCCAACCCGGAGGCATTTCAACTTACCGCTGCGGGTGAGCCGGCTGTGGTTGCCGGCGTACCACCCGATTATTTTAGTGTTACCGGCCAGCATTGGGGTAATCCGCAATACGCCTGGGAGCAGATGCGCAGCAATCAGTTTTCCTGGTGGCGCGCGCGAGTCGCCCATCAGCAGCGCCTGGTTGATGTGCTGCGTGTCGATCATTTTCGCGGCTTCGCGGCGACCTGGGTTATTCCCGCAGATCACGAAACGGCTGAACACGGCGCGTGGGTGCATTCGCCGGGCGAGGAATTGCTCACCATACTGCAGTCGGATTTCGGCGCGCTACCGTGGATTGCCGAAGACCTGGGCACTATTACAGCCGATGTTGACGCACTGCGGCAACAATTTCTACTACCGGGCATGAAGATACTGCAGTTCGCCTTCGACAGCGATGCCGTTAACCCCTATCTCCCCCACAACCACGAGTTCAATTGTGTGGTTTACACCGGCACGCATGATAACGACACCAGCTGCGGCTGGTACGCGCAGTTGCCCGAGTCGACAACAGCAACGCTGCGTGACTATTACGCGCAGGCCGACGTGGCGATGCCGTGGACTCTGATACAAAGTGCGTGGCGTTCGGTTGCGCAGCTTGCTGTGGTGCCAATGCAAGACCTGCTGGAACTTGGCAGCGAAGGGCGTATGAATACACCAGGTACTCTGCAGCCCGACAACTGGTCGTGGCGTTTCAGCTGGGATGACGTACCTGAGCCGCTGGTAGGACGGCTGCGGTATTTGCTTGGTTTGTATGGCCGGCTATGTCAGCGAAGCATAGATTAGACCCGCTCATAATCGTTCTATAAAATAGAACGTAGTGATAGAAACAATCTATTTTACACCGATTGAAATAGTGATTATTATCACTAGTGTTATCAGTAAACACAGCAACCAACAAAGGACCAAAATTTTATGTCAGAGAACAAAGAAGGACAAAAAGTACCAGCGATTACCTTTAAAACTCGCCAGGGCTTTGCATGGCGCGACGTAACCACCGACGATGTGTTTGCCGGCAAAACAGTGGTGGTATTTTCACTGCCCGGTGCCTTTACACCTACCTGTTCCTCGTCGCACGTACCGCGTTACGACGAACTGGCACCCGTGTTCAAGGCTAACGGTGTGGACGACGTTGTCTGCGTATCAGTCAACGATACCTTTGTCATGAACGAATGGGCACGCAGTCAGAAAGTGCAGCACGTAAAAATGTTACCGGACGGCAGCGGCAAGTTTACCGATGCCATGGGCATGTTAGTCGACAAGGACGACCTTGGTTTCGGTATGCGCTCCTGGCGCTATTCCATGCTGGTACGCGACGGCGTGGTCGAAAAAATGTTTATTGAGCCAAACAAGCCGGGCGACCCCTTCGAAGTGTCGGATGCCGACACCATGTTGAACTACATCAATGCAGATGCCGAGAAACCGCACGCTGTATCAATGCTTACCCGCAACGGCTGCGAATATTGCGCCAAAGCAAAGGAAATGTTGCGCGAGCGTAATATTGAGTTTGACGAGCTGGTGCTAAATCATGAGATCAGCGGCCGGTCAATGCGAGCGATCGCCGGGGCAGATACGTTTCCGCAAGTGTTTATCGACGGCAAGCATATCGGCGGAGCAGACGAGTTGGAAGCCTGGTTTAAATAGCAGGACCGCATAACTCTGGTAAGCCCCGAACGATTGCAAGCAATCGCCAGAAGAGCTATCCAGCATTAATTACACCCATTGCCGACCAGCGTCGGCGATGGGTTTTTTTTGAGCATTCCAACTCATACAGAATCTCCCCATTGCTTTGGAGTTCATAACAACCATAGTCAATCGCGCCTACGCGATTGACACGTCCTTCGACAAATACACATCCTGAATTGCATTCAGCAACTCAACCCCTTCCTGCATTGGTCGCTGAAAGGCTTTTCTACCGGAAATAAGACCCATGCCGCCGGCCCTTTTGTTAATAACCGCCGTTTGCACCGCTTCGGCCAAATCACTGCTACCCGCTGAAGCACCGCCGGAATTGATCAATCCGGCGCGGCCCATCAGGCAGTTAGCCACCTGGTAGCGCACCAGGTCGATAGGGTGATCGCTGGTCAGTTCGGTGTAGACTTTATCGTGGGTTTTGCCAAAGCCGACCGCCTTATAACCGCCATTGTTGGTCGCGATTTTCTGTTTGACGATATCGGCGTCGAGGGTTGCTGCCAGGTGGTTGGCCTGGCCGGTCAAGTCGGCCGAGCTATGGTAGTCGACGCCATCTTTTTTAAATGCATTATTGCGCAGGTATGCCCATAGCACCGTTACCATGCCCAATTCGCTCGCTCTGGAGAAAGCCTCGCTAACTTCCTGAATCTGGCGGCGAGATTGTTCCGAGCCGAAGTAAATGGTTGCGCCAACGGCGACTGCGCCCATATCGAAGGCCTGCTCAACGCTGGCGAACGGTGTCTGGTCGTACATTTCCGGGTGGGTCAGCAGTTCGTTATGGTTGAGTTTGACGATAAAGGGAATCTTGTGCGCATATTTCCGACACACCGAACTCAGTACGCCCAGGGTAGATGCGACCGCATTACAGCCCCCTTCTAGTGCCAGTTTGACGATATTATCCGGGTCAAAATACAAAGGATTGGGAGCGAACGACGCGCCGGCCGAGTGCTCTATGCCCTGATCGACAGGTAGAATCGAAAGGTAGCCGGTACCGGCCAGGCGGCCGTGGTTATACATCGACTGCAGGTTGCGCAACACCGCTGGCGCGCGATCTTTTTGCGCGACCACGCGATCAATATAATCTGCGCCCGGCAGCTGCAGCAGATCGCTGGAAATTGTTTCGCAGCGATGGCTTAAAAGGTTTTCTGCCTGGTCACCTAGTAAAGTTTGAATATTGGCCATAGGTATATCTCCTTATGCGCGGCGTTGTATAAACGTTAGATCGATTAGTTTGCCAGTTTTCAACAGCATATAGCGCCACACCCATCCCGCCAAGGCTTGATTGAAATCAATAGTACCGCAATGGTAGTCTGTGCAGGAGTTTTGTCGTTGCGTGCCGTTTAGAACGAATTCGGCCAATACGCCACGCCAGCCAAATAACAGAGGGTTGAACTATGAAAGCTGCTATTCCAATCTATTTTGCCGTAGCTGTGTTACTGATTGGCAGTCGCATGGCGACCGCAGAAGCCAACACCCTGGAAGAAAACGCTGCTCAGGCAGAAAGTGTTGACGCAGCCGTACAAATAGTAAGCAACCGTTTGCAAGAGCAGGGATTTGAGATTCCGTTGGTGGTTGACCACAGTGCAGGCGCCGCGAGTGTAGACCTTGAGTTGCGTCCCACCAAGGTCATTTTTGCGCGTCCTACCCGGCTTCTTGAGCGCTCGCTATTGCGTCGCAGTGACACTGTTGGTATCGATCTGCCGTTTAAGTATCTTATCTTTGAAGACGAAAGTGGCGATATACAGGTGCGCACCAACCGCGTCGGCTATTTGATTGACCGGCACAATCTGCACATTCATGATTTTGGTCTCTATATGACTGGCGTACTAACCGAACAGTTTGCCAATAGCACAACGGGTTTGATCACGGTCGCCAGTCAGCGTTCGCTGCAAGACACCGCGCAAGCCCTGCAAGAAGCCATTGGCGCCAGCGGCGCATTTGGTATACCGCTGGTTCTGGATTATGGCGAAGGCAAGCGGCGCAATGGTCCGGTATTGATTGTGTTTGGTAATCCAAACGCCGGTTCGCCGCTGATGCAGATCACACAGGAAATCGCTATCGACTTGCCGCAGAAGTTTCTGGTCAGCGAGAATCGCGAAGGGGTGTCCATTACCTATAACGACCCATTTTTTATCGCGCGGCGCGCCAATCTCATTGGTGAGGAGTCGCGCCTCAACACAATCGCTGGCGCATTGGTGAACTTCGCCGCCGCCGGTGCTGGAATGGCCAGCAGCGATTAGTGGGGGCAGCGGTCTGCGGCACTGCGGGCCGCTATTCGTTTGGCGGCTCTTTTAGGAATGGGAACCAAATAACTTGATCGTTATTGCGCCGGATTTTCGTTCATCTTCGAGGCGCGGTAACAGGCGCATAGTCGAACTATGTAACTGTTACGGCAACGAAGAAGGCGGGCGAAAAGACAAGCAAGAACGTCAAGTTATTTCGTGACCGTTCCTTAGTCGTAGCTCGTTTAGTCAGAGTGTGCCGACGATAGGCGACGGCATCAGCGTTAAGGTGTTTAATTCGGCAGCTGCCCCTCAACACCTTCGACAAACCAGTTGAAACGAAGCAGGTCCGCGTCGCTCATCGACTCACCTTTTGCCACTTTAAGTTCGCCGTTTCGATTTTTAATGGGTCCGGCAAAAGGCAGTAGCGTGCCGTCAATAATTGCCTGCTTGTTGCTATTGACCAGCGTCACTACCTCTGCAGGCACGGCTTTGTTCATTGGCGCTATGTCGACCATGCCGTCGGCCATGCTGTTCCAGATATCTTCCGATTTCCAGGTGCCGTCTAACACCGCCTGGGTTTTTTGCAAATACATCGGTGCCCAGTTTTGAATTGCCGCCGTCAGGTGAGCCGTTTTGCCGTAGACCGACATATCCGAATTAAAACCGATGGCATATTTTCCATTGGCCTCGGCCGCATTGATCGGCCCGGGCGAGTCGGTGTGCTGGGTAATCACGTCTGCGCCCTGCGCAAATAGCGCTTCAGCCGCCTCGCGCTCCTTGCCCGGGTCGTACCAGCTGCTAACCCATGTTACTTTTACTCTGGCTTCTGGATTAACGCTGCGTATGCCCAGGGTAAACGCGTTAATGCCGCGGATGACCTCCGGGATAGGAAACGACGCCACATAGCCGACCACATTAGACTTAGTCATTTTGCCGGCGACAATCCCGGTGAGATAGCGCGCCTCGTAAATGCGATTGAAATAAGTACCCACGTTTTTAGCACGCTTGTAGCCGGAGACGTGTTCGAAGGCTACGTTGGGGAAATCTCTGGCGACTTTCAATGTCGGGTTCATATAACCGAAAGAGACGGCAAAAATAAGGCCGTACCCCGATTTTGCTAACTGGCGAATAACGCGCTCTGAATCGGCCCCCTCGGCGACGTTTTCGACATAGGCGGTTTTAACCCGGTCGCCCAATTTTTCGGCAACATATTTGCGACCGCTATCGTGCGCGTACGTCCAGCCCGCGGGCCCTATTGGCCCGACGTAAACAAAGCCTACCTTTAATGGTTCGGCTAAAGCACCGCTACTGAAGCACAGGCTGACAGTAGTCAGCAGCGCGGCAGCAAATCGTTTAAGCGTTGCATCCATGATTAAATATATCCTGCTAATTTGAGTGAACGAGTGTGCGAGGGGGTAGGTGACAAAGTGAGCAAGTGAGCAACAGCCGATACCTGATGATGAGATGCGATCTGGTTTAAAAACGCTGCCGTCAATCGCTGGAATGAAACGGTTTGCCTAACGCTGCCGGCGTATGCAGTTTTACTTTGGCTTGATTAGTCGACATGGCTACCAGCGCTAATATAGTAGCGACATACGGTATGGTTGCTAACAGATTGGGAGCTAACGCCAGATCATAGCTTTGCAAAACCAGGTGCAACATACTGGCAACGCCGAACAGGTAGGCGCCCAACAATACGCGCTCCGCTCGCCAGCCGGCGAATACCACCAGCGCCAACGCGATCCAGCCGCGTCCTGCGGTCATATTGTCGGCCCAAAGCGGCGTGTAAACAAGCGATAGATACGCGCCCGCCAGGCCAGCCATCGCACCGCCGAACATCACAGCGAGATAGCGCACCGTCAGTACTGGCAGGCCAATCGCCTGTGCAGCCTCAGGCGATTCACCGACCGCTTTGACTATCAGACCCACGCGGCTGCGCTTGAAGAAAAAATACACCAGCACGCATAATAAAACAGAGAGATACACGAAGATATCGTGGGAGAATAACGCCCGGCCGAACAGGGGTATGTCGCTCAGGCCGGGGATAGTGAGTGTGCCCAGCCCCTGCAGCGGCTTGCCGATATAGTTTGAACCAACAAAGCCGCTTAACCCGACGCCAAAGATAGATAGCGCCAAACCGCTGGCCACCTGGCTGGCATTGAGGCTGAGCGCGACGAGGCCAAACAAAAGTGCCATACCGATGCCGGCCAGAATGGCACATAGAACACCAGCGACGATGCTGCCTGTGTGAAACGCCGCGATAAAACCAGTCACCGCGCCCATTAACATCATGCCTTCCTGGCCCAGGTTGAGCACGCCGGATTTTTCGCACACTAGTTCACCTAATGCAACCAGCAGCAGGGGAGTGCCGGTGCGAATGGCAGCGAAGAGGATATTGGCGATCAGGTCTATGTCCATACTGTAGTGCGTGCTACTCGGCGCAGGCCACCGGCACGCGCGCCGGTCTGGATGTGATAAAGCGAATGCGATAGCCAATCAACACATCGCAGGCGAGCAAAAAGAACAACAATAAACCCTGGAACACGCCGGTCAGCGCCAGCGGTAACCCCATTTCGATCTGCACCATTTCACCGCCCATATAGAGTAGCGCCATCAGCAGGCTGGCAAATAGAATACCGACCGGATGCAGTCGCCCCAGGAAGGCAACAATAATGGCTGCATAGCCATAGCCGGGAGAGATCTGCGGTATCAGTTGGCCGATAGGGCCGGTGACTTCGGCAACGCCCGCGAGACCGGCAAGCCCCCCGCAAAGCAATAGCGCCACCCAGATAAGTCTGCGTATCCTGAAGCCGGCAAAGCGCGCCGCGCCGGCATCTTTACCCAACACCCTCAGTTGAAAACCGAGAAAGGTCTTGCTGAGCAGGAGCCACACCAGCAGTACCGCCAGCAGCGCAAGCACAACGCCCGGATGAACGCGCGTGCCGTCGAGCAGAATTGGCAGCGTGGCCGAATCTGAAAACAACGCTGACTCAGGGAAATTATAACCGGCGGGATCCTGCAGCGGGCCGTGTACTGCATACAGCAACAGGTTGAGACCGATATAATTAAGCATGATGGTGGTTAGAATTTCGTTGCAGTTAAAGCGCGTTTTCAGCAGGGCAGGAATGGCAGCCCAGCCGGCCCCGGCGGCGCTACCGGCGAGCAAGACAACAGGTAATACCCAAAAGCCGACGGCGTCCAGCAGGGCCAGTGCTGTCCAGCTGCCGACAAGACCGCCCAGCAAAAACTGTCCTTCCGCGCCAATATTCCACACGTTGGCGCGGTAACAAATCGCCAGACCGGTAGCGCATAATAAAATGGGTGCCGCTTTAACACCTAGCTCGCTGAGCCCGTAAAGATCGCTAACCGGCATGATGAAAAACGCGTAAAGCGTTGCCAGCGGGTCTTTGCCCAGCGTGGCAAACAACATTGCGCCAACCAGCAACGTCAGCACGGCAGCGAGCAGCGGTGAGAGATACGTTACCAGACGAGCGTGCTGGCCGCGTGGCTGAAGTATTATTCGCACTGCTGTTTGCTATTCACGCCACTACCGGGCCAGCGCTGCTGTGGGCCATCGAACACGCCGACCATCCATTGCCCCACTGCTTCGCTGCTGGTATCGACCGTTGGTTTTAGGGCTGACAGGCGGCCGCGATACAGCGCGCCCACACGGTCACAGATGCTAAATAGCTCGTCTAAATCTTCCGAAATGATAACAATAGCCGAGCCGCTGTCGCGCAAGCTAAACAGGGCGTTGTGAACGACAATCGCGGCGGCAACGTCGATTCCCCAGGCAGGATGCGCGGCAACCAGGCATATCGGGTTTTGCAACAGCTCGCGACCAATAACAAATTTTTGCAAGTTGCCGCCCGAGAGACTGTTCGCGAGCGCCTCGCTACCGTCACACTTAACCGAGTAATCGTGAATGATGGTGGTCGCGAAGTTATCAATAGCTTGCGTTTGTAGAATTCCTCTCTTAACAAGTCCTTGTCGAAATCCGGTTAGCAAGCCGTTGTCGCGCAAACTCATTGCGCCTACCGCGGCCTGACCCAAGCGCTGTTCCGGCACCACGGCAAGCCCGTGTTGACGGCGCTCGTCAGCCGGCATGGCGCCAATAGCGACGCCGGCTAAACGAATTTCCTCATCACGCTGGCACAGCTGTGCACCACCTAACGCTGACAACAGCTCCGACTGGCCGTTACCAGCCACGCCGGCGATGCCGACAATTTCGCCCGCTCGTACGCTGAGGTTAATGTCTTGCAGGTTAACGCCGAATAGCTTATCGCTTGCCAGCGATAAATTTGTGACGCGCAGATAAACGTCTTCGCTGGTTGTCCTGGTGCAGTTCTGCAGCAGCGGCGCGGCTGCGCCGACCATCATTTCTGCGAGACTCGCCGTGCTGTGTTGCGCCGGTATACAGCTGGCGACAACGGCGCCATCGCGTAATATCGAGGCGCTATCGCATAAGCCCTGCACTTCCTGCAGTTTATGACTGATAAACAGAATACTCGTACCCTGTGCGGCGAGTTGTCGCAACGTGGTGAACAGCGCGTCGACCTCCGGCGGCGTCAGTGCCGACGTGGGTTCATCCAGAATCAGCAACTTGGTGTCTTGCATCAGGCAGCGCACAATCTCGACCCGCTGCCGCTCGCCGGCTGACAGCGTATGTACCGGCCGCTGCGGCTCTACAGCCATGCCGTACTGATTTGCAACGTCGCTAATACGGCGCGCCACGGCATGCATATTACGCGTGCTTTTTTTGCTTAAACCCAGCACTATATTTTCCTGTACGGTAAGGGATTCAAACAGCGCAAATTGTTGAAAAACCATACCGATGCCGAGTCGCCGCGCGTGCGCGGGAGACACTATATCGATAGCCTTACCTTCCCAGATAATGCGCCCCGCATCGGGCTGCACCAAACCGTAGATGATTTTCAGCAACGTACTTTTACCGGCGCCATTCTCTCCGAGCAGGGCGTGAATAGTGCCGGGCTTGATGCGTAAACTAATATTGTTATTCGCCAGGCAGCCAGGGTATTGCTTGCTAATGTTTGCAAGGACCAGAGGGTAGACGTTGTCGTTTGCGGTCAGGGTTGAGCGCTCGTGGGGGTTCATCGGCACTGTATGCGCATCAGTCGCAGAATAGGAAGGAACTGGACAAGTTGGAAAATAACTAAACAGTGGCAGGCGATTGCTTTTAAATTAGCGTCTTTCTGGACGGCATTGTACCGGATTTTAAAGCTTAACAGTTAACGAACGCGGTCGATAAGTGTGAGCTTATCTCAGGTAACAAAGATAAATTGAAATAGCTTAATCGCTAACCGTATTGGCGCGGAGCAAAGTCTGGATGCGTTTTTCGAAGCCAGCGCGGCACACAATCTGCGCATAATCGCCGGCTATCGTTTTAATCCCGCAAGTTTCAAACATCGTCGTGGTTACCTGCTCCCTCATCGATCATGCGGCCGCGCACCCGCTGGCGGAAGAACTCAAGGAAAGACCCCATCCGTTTATTTCTAATCGCCAAATACTCGGCACTGTTTTCCCAGTGGTAGCCCGGAATATGGTGCACCGCAGCTTGCGCCGGTGTGAAGCCCAAATCCTCCAGCCGCAGCAGCTCGTGTACGGCCAACCAGTCTTCCCCCATGCGCAGCTTAAGGTTGGGGTTAATAATGTACTGGCCGCGACTCAGACGCATAAACAGCTTGCGGTTGTATTTGGCGTCTCGGCTGACCTCGTTGCCCGACAGCACACTGCTAATATACGCCTGCTTTTTACGTCGTTCGGGCAGAATGGCTGTCGGCAAGGCCTGCACCCACTCGGTCAGCGCTTTAGCACTAAACGCACCCCCGCCGGCGGCGACTTCATCACCGAGCTGTCGGAAAAACATCGCAAACATCATGTTAAGGATGAACAAGCCCATCAGATGGTTGTCCAGCTTGATCAGGCGACCGTCCACTTGAATCGACAAACTTTCCGGTGCCAGCAACGGATAAATTCGCGCCACTTTGTGCTGCGCATAACGGCGATCACTGAGTGCCAGCTCCAGACTCAGCTGCAAGGCGTTGAGGCCGTTGCTGCCGATAAGATTGGGATCGGCACCGCGTTCAAGCAGCGCCTCCGCCAGTGCGGCGTTGCCAAGCCGTGCCGCCACCATCAGCGGTGTTAGATTAAATACGGTGCGATGATCGATGCCGTATTTTTCGGTATCGCGCAGTACCGCGCCCGGATTGTTCAGGTCGTAAGACATGAAGTGTTTACGGTATAGCATCTTCAGGCTTTTCTCTTCTTTCTGATTGGTCGCTTTAAAATCGGCTTCCGCCAGCGCATTCAACGTTGGCCGGTGCTGGTACAGCAGCGCATATTCGAAGGCCAGCAGCCGGTCTTTCTTGTTGTTGCCAGCCAGCGCTTTTTCCTGAAGTGCGCCGAATGCCGCTCGGTCCAATACTGGCCAGGGCACTTTTTTTCGATGCAGAATGCGTTGCTGGATTGCCTCGGCCTGTTCCTGCTTGCCCTGCAGCTCCAGCTTGCGTGCCTCCTTCTGCCATTCGTCCATGCTGGAAGCCTGTTGCTCCAGCGCCAGTTCGCCGCTGAAGCGCGCCAGTTGCAGCAGCTCGATGATCGGATGCTGCGGTTGGCTTTCCACCATATAGAGATTGCGCACGGCGCGCGTCATGGCGACATACAGCGCGTTGATAAAGAACTTGTACACCTCCAGCGACTTGTCGCGCTTATCCCTGGCGCGGCCATACGCCAAACCCTCCTGATCCAGCGCCTCGGGGTCAACGCCGGCGGTGATATGGCGGAAAACTTTCTCCTCGTCACTGATAAAGTTGAACAGGATAATGCTGTCGTACTCCAGGCCCTTGGCCTCCTGAATGGAAAACACCAGTGGCGTGTTGAACCAGCGCTGCGCTTCGGCCTTCTGGTCAGGATGCATTACCAGCACCGCGAAGCGGGTTGACCTGCCGGTTTTAGCGTCGAGATCGCGCTTCACCGCATCGCTGTCCTCAAGCAATTGCAGCGAACCGGCTTGTTCACCGGTGCTGGTCACCAGATAGTTGCTTTCCTTGTCGATGGAGCCGAAGCGGGCGTGTTTTAATTTCAACAGGCGGTTCGCTACGGCGGTAATCAGCGGAGAATTGCGATAATTCGCGTGCAGCACGCGCAACACTTCGGCCTGGCCGGTTAGCGAGTGGTCTTCGAAAAACAGGGTCTTGACCTTCGACCAGGAAAAGAAGTTGGGGTGTACGATCTGGTTGGCATCGCCGCACAGCAGAAAATCGCCCACGTTGCGCAAGCTTTGCAGCACAAGATAAAGCTGGATGTTGGTGAGATCCTGCACCTCGTCCACTACCACAAAGTCATAGCGGCGCTCACTCAGCGGCAAATACTGGTGACTGAGAATGCTCGCGTCGAAGCGCCCGGCTTGTTCAAGGTACTGCAGATAGCGCTCAAACAAGTCATATACCTGGCCGCGCTGCTCGTCAGTAAAAATCGACTGCTTAACTCCCAAGCCCAGATAATCTTGACGGCTTAGCCAGGCTGTTTGCGTAGCCGGCCCGGTGATAACGCCACGAAACTCTTCGAACAGCGTGTGCGCGTCTTTCAAGCCGCTGCCCGCCTTGTGACGCTGGAACCAGCCTTCAAATTCCTTAAGGGTGATTTCCCGGCCCGGCGGCACCTTAATGGTTTCGAGAAATTCCCTGAACGACAGAAAATCGACCTGCTGGTCGTCGTTGCTATAGCCGTTGGCGTAGTACAGGTTACGGGCAGTTTGCACCAGAAACGGCGACAGGCTGACATACAGCACGTCGCCCACGGCGTGTTTCATTTTCTCCAGCGTCAGCGCCGTCTTGCCGCTACCTGCCGAACCGATTACCACCAGCGGCGGCGGCAGGTCGTATACCGCCTGTTGTTGGTCATCGAAGGAAAGAACCTTGTCGAGCATCTGGAAGCGGTCGTTACCAGGATTGAGATAAACCAGTGGTTCCGGCTGCGTGTCGGCGGGGCTGGTCAGAGGCACTATCTTGTCTTCATCGACACTGACACCGCGACGCAGAAAGCGTGATTTTTCGTAGCCGTGGTTGGGCAGATACTCCAGCACCAAACACCAGGTCTCGCCGCCATAGCTGTGCAGCGAAAACAGCAGGCGGTCGCTGCGATTCAGGCGCGCACGGTAAAGATTGTGGTCAATTTTGCGTACATCGGCCTGGGTGAAATTGTCATTCTCCATGGCCTGGCGGAATTTGCTGAAGCCGGTAATCTTGCTCGGTTGTAGATCTTGATACAGTCGTATCTTCATTGAAATACAAAAAACCCTAATAAAAAATATGATAGGAGCGATAATTAATTTAGTTTCGAAATGAGTCGGGCAGATTTTCTGCGTCGTAAGATTGTTGTATCGCAACGACAGAGAGGACGCTAAGTTGCATTATACAAAGAGATCACCTGCCGCATCGACTTACAAAGTAGACTTGACATTGCATTGAACTGTGCGGCCGAGTAGATGCTGCTAAACTGCGTCGGTCATATTCAACACGTAAGGGCCAGTCAATATGAATGCTTATCTGCAACAGGTAAATAGTCATCCCGACGAGATTGATATTGATTTTTGGAAGAGTCCCAGTGGGGTCTCGGTTCCCGACGATGAGTTGCGCTTTCTGCTGATTCCCGATGCAGTCGAAGCGGCCGCTACCTTTGCGCTGGCCAGGCAGGTTCATCACTACCAGCAAAGTCATACCGCCACGGGCGACCCGATAGACAAGGCGCTGATAGTGACCATGGGTGGCATGCTACCCGGCGTGCTGCTGTTTGATCATCTGGTTGAAGGACGCAGTGACAATTTGCCAAAAATTGAATTCGGCACCATCGGCGTGTCGCTTTATAAAGGTCCGGGCGTGCGCTACGAAAATCCGCTGGTGCAGCACGGGATTTCTATTGAGGTCAGCGGCGAGACAGTATTGATTATCGACGATCTCGGAGATTGCGGCGGTACAATGCAGTTTCTGACCCAATATATACGTGACAGCGGCGCGCGCAAGGTGCTGAATCTTGCAATGTATATGAAACCGGTCGCAAAACAAACCTGCGCGGCGGACTTCTGGTTCGGTGAAACCCCGCAAGATACCTGGATTATCACGCCGCGTGAACGGGTGGAAACTATGGTTAAGCGCGTGCCCATCTGGAAGCAGCGCGGCGCCTCGCAGCAAGAGTGCTATCGCCGCCTGGTCGAAATCATCGGCTATGAAAAACTGTTGGTTAACTATTACTTGCCCAGGGTTTACGGCGAGCATTAGCGGCCGGCCATTCGGTCAATTGACCTGCAAACTTAAATGCCATTCGACCGTAGTTCAGTTAACCACAAGCCCCCACATGACCACAGGCGGTACAGAAATCACAACCGTCGCGGCGTATGACGGCGGCGTTGGCACACTCCGGGCAGATTTTACCGGCCAGGGTCAGGTTTTCGACATTGCCGCCTTTTCTAACGGTTTCTATTGTCTGCATCATGCCCATCGGGTTGATCGGATAGCCGTCGGCGTCCAGAACAGCCAGCGTGTGGTAACGATGGATTAACAAGCGGGCGATGTAGGCCACGGTGGAAGGCTGCATGGCTTGCTTGTCACTGCCCGGGGTTCTGGCAAGAAAATCGCCCTGTGCTTCCGGAAAATCCTTTAACCCCCGCAACTTTTTCCCGATCCAGGCCGGATCAATAACGCGCATGTCGAGGCTGAGGGATTTGCACAATCCGTCAAAATCCAGAGGATAAGTGCCGGATAGCCACACACTGAAGGGGCGATGGCTGCCATCGGGCAGCACACATTCTTTAACAAACAGGGCAAAGTCATCACCGGTAGCGGGGTTGTTGATATCGACTGTCCAGGAAAGCGTGCCATCGGTACCGGATTTGGGCTCTTTGCGGCTGAACATGGCATCCACCAGCGGGGCTGGACCCTGGGCGTCGGCAAACATGGCCATTTCATCGCAGCGATAGCGAATCAGCCGGGCGAGAGCCGCCACATTACCGGGCACGCTAACGCAGTCGCCAATGGGCGGCATCGCCAATGCGAAAGGTTGCCCGGCGGTTTTGCATAGCGAATCGAGTTTCATCTTCAGCCATTCCTTATCCATCGCGCGCATATCCATTGAAACACTTTTGGCCAGCGCGGCCAGCCCTCGCGGTTGCTCGGCGCCGTTGACCCAAACCTCGAAAGCTTGCTGCGACCCGTTGTCGCTATTATTGTCAATGTGGCCGATAAACACAGCAAAACGGTGTTGCGGGTTTTCCACCATATAGCAAACGCCCGGACTGCCGGCTGTAAACTGCGGACGCTTCGCCCAGCGCAATGACGCCAGCGCCACGTCGGGGGTGGTGGGAATGCGGATTTTGCGATCAGGCTCGGACTGATCAAGATCCCTTGGCTGAACTGCATTGCTGTCTACCGACAGTACGCTGCCCAAAATGTTGTTAGGACGATACGTGGTGATGCCCTTCAAACCGGCCTTCCAGGCATCAAGGTAGAGATCCTGGAATTGAGCGAAGGGGTAGTCCTCTGCCACGTTGACGGTCTTGCTGATACTGGCATCGATATAGGGCTGAATAGTTGCCTGCATCAGCATATGATCTTCGGCGCTGATATCCAGCGCCGAGACAAAAGCTGCCGGCAGATCTGCCTGATCATGGCCTAGCTGGCCATAGAGCCGGTAGGCATGGTCTTCCACTTTATACTGACGGCTGGAACCGTCAGCCATGCGCTTGGTGCGCTGATAAAACCAGGAGAATGCCGGTTCGATACCGTTGGAGCAGTTATCGGCAAAGGCCAGGGAGATAGTGCCTGTGGGGGCAATAGAAAGAAGGTGAGAGTTACGGATACCGTGGCTGCGTATCGCCTCACGAATATCCTTCGGGAGACGCTGCGCAAAGCCGCTTTGTAGATATTTCTCCGCGTCGAATTTTGGGAAAGCGCCTTTTTCCGTGGCCAGTGCGATGGAGGCGCGGTAGGCGGCATCGCGCATAAAGCGGGTGATTTGCGCGGCAAATTCCCGGCCCTGGTCATTGTCGTAACGCAGGCCCATTTCGATCAGCGTGTCACCCAGTCCGGTGTAACCGAGTCCAATACGGCGTTTGTTCTGCGCTTCCTGTTGCTGTTGTGGCAATGGCCAGGCGGACACATCCAGCACATTGTCCAGCATGCGCACAGCCTGAGCAACGACCCAGCCAAAGCTTTCAAAATCAAAATTGAACTGGTCGCTAAAGGGATTTTCCACGAAGGCGGTCAGGTTGATTGAGCCGAGGCAGCAGCAGCCATAATCGGGAATGGGCACCTCGCCACAGGGGTTGGTGGCTGCAATCACTTCACAATAGTGCAGGTTGTTTTCAGCATTGATGCGATCAACAAACAATACCCCGGGTTCGGCGGCGTTGTAGGTAGATTGCATTATGCCTGCCCACAGCTCGCGCGGATTAATCTTGTTGTAAACCCACATGCCATCAGCGCGTTGATAGATCCCCTGCGCGTGCATGTCTTGTCCCGGCTCTGCCTTGTGCACCAGCTCGAAATCCTGATCTGCTTCCAGCGCCTGCATAAAAGCGTCGCTAACGCTAACGCTGAGGTTAAAGTTATTGAGTGTGCCGGCGGTTTGTTTGGCGCTGATAAACTCCAGGATATCGGGGTGGTCGACACGTAATACGCCCATTTGTGCGCCGCGGCGCGCGCCGGCGGATTCAACGGTGGCACAACTCTGGTTAAACACATGCATATAGCTGACCGGGCCAGAGGCACTGCTGGCGGTGCCCTTTACCGCAGCGCCTGTGGGCCGAATGGCTGAGAAGTCATACCCCACACCACCGCCACGACGCATGGTTTCGGCTGCGTGCTGGAGCGCGGTATAAATGCCGACCTTGCCGTCTGCTACTGCGGAGACACTGTCGCCCACGGGCTGCACAAAGCAGTTGATCAACGTAACATTTTTAATGTCGGTACCCGCTGCGCTATTGATGCGGCCGCCGGGGATAAAGCCGGATTGCAGCGCTCGCAGAAAATCGTTTGCAAAGAGATGCGGTTGCGTTTCGCTAGCGGCTAATGCACTGGCAACACGGCGGCGAATGGCGGCGATCATCTCGTCACCGGCTAATTTCCTTTCTTCTCCCTTTGCATATTTTTCCGCCAATACGTCCAGGCACACTGCTTGGAATTCCGAGCGGAAAACTTGCGTTGGTGTTGTTTTTTTACTCATTTCTTCGCGTGACATATTCAAAACTCTGCAGCGTGCCTGGTGAGAAAAATGTTCGCTGACGTTGTTTGATCAATAGATTGGCAGTGGCCATGATTTTAACAAGCAAATTGCACTAATTGTTAATTTTTGGCATTTCCACGCCAACGACTTATTTAGTGTCACAAAACACCGCCCTGTTTGATCCAAATCAAGTAAGCCATCCTCACGATAACTTATTCTCAGCAATCGGTTGGTGCTGCCGGCTACAGGCGGCATTGCTTGTTATGACACGTCGAACAAGGGAAATAAAAGTATGTCGTCCCCCACCGTTCTCACTAACGTTTCAACAGCGCAGCAGAATCGCGCGCTCGCCCTCAGCACCGTCGCCTTCACCGTTTGTTTCGCGGTATGGACCATTTTTTCCATCATCGGCGTACAAATCAAACAGGATTTGGGGCTGAACGAAACCCAGTTCGGTCTTCTGATCGGCACTCCTATATTAACCGGCTCGTTAACCAGATTGTTTCTCGGCATCTGGGCCGACCAGTACGGCGGCCGGCGGGTTTTTCCATTGGTTATGCTGGCAGCGGCGCTGGCGACCTGGCTACTCACGAGTGCCGATAGCTACAATACGTTTTTACTGGCCGCGCTCGGCGTGGGCGTCGCCGGCGGTTCTTTCGCGGTCGGGGTGACATACGTCTCCAAGTGGTATCCCGCCGAGCAGCAAGGTACGGCGCTGGGTGTCTTCGGTGCCGGTAATGTCGGTGCCGCCGTTACTAAATTTCTGGCCCCTTTCGTGATGGTGGCATTCGGCTGGGAGGCGGTAGCCCACGTTTGGGCAGCGGCAATTGCCGTGATGGCCGTGCTGTTCTGGATATTCAGTCAGGACGATCCCGAAACTGCCGCTCGGCGTCAATCCAATGCAAAGCCAGCGCCCTTTTTGCAGCAACTGGAACCGCTGAAGAATCTGCAGGTGTGGCGCTTTTCCATTTACTACTTTTTCGTATTCGGTGGTTTCGTCGCACTTGCACTTTGGCTACCCCACTACCTGGTGGGTGTTTACGCTTTAGATATCAAGACCGCTGGCATGCTGGCCGCGACCTATTCGCTAACCGCGAGCCTGTTTCGCATGCTGGGCGGCTATCTTTCAGATCGTTACGGCGCGCGTGCGGTGATGTACGCTACCTTTATCGCCGCCTCCATAAGTACCTTTCTGCTGTCGTATCCACCGACGGAATATGTGGTACACGGCATCAGGGACGATTACAGTTTTAGCATGGCGCTGGGAGTGACCGGCTTCGTAGGTCTCACCGCCGTGCTTGGCTTTTTTATGTCGCTGGGCAAGGCCGCCGTGTATAAGCACATTCCGGTTTATTACCCCCACAATGTCGGTGCGGTGGGGGGCGTGGTCGGTATGGTGGGCGGCTTGGGCGGTTTTCTGCTGCCGCTGACCTTCGGCATGCTGAACGACGTCACCGGCATCTGGCAAAGCTGCTTTATGCTGCTGTTCGTGCTGGTGAGCTCCGCGTTGCTGTGGATGCACTTCGCCATCACCCGCATGGATCGCCAGATGCTGGCAGAAACTGGCACTACCTCGCAAGACCTGCCGGAGTTGGCATCGCCTTCGCCACTGGTGCTGACCGAATGGGAGCCGGAAAACGAGGCCTTCTGGGAGGCCAAAGGCAAGCGCATCGCCCGCCGCAACCTGTGGATCTCGATCCCGGCGCTGCTATTAGCTTTTGCGGTGTGGATGGTGTGGAGCGTGGTGGTCATCAGCCTGCCAGGTCTTGGCTTCGATTACAGCACCAATCAGCTTTTCTGGCTGGCCGCGTTGCCAGGGTTGTCAGGCGCAACACTACGTATCTTCTATTCCTTTATGGTGCCAATTTTCGGTGGCCGTCGCTGGACTGCGCTGTCTACCGCGTCGCTGCTGCTGCCTGCGTTATGGATTGGCTTCGCCGTACAAAACCCCGATACGCCGTATCTGGTGATGTTGATACTGGCATTGCTGTGCGGCTTTGGCGGCGGCAACTTCGCCTCCAGCATGGCCAATATCAGCTTCTTCTACCCGCAGGCACAAAAAGGCACGGCCTTGGGCATGAATGCCGGGCTGGGTAATCTCGGTGTCAGCACGATGCAGTTTTTGGTGCCTCTGGTGATTACCGCCGGTGTGTTCGGCGCGCTGGGTGGTGAGCCACAGATGCTGGTGAAAGGCGATGCCAGCCGCGAGGTCTGGCTGCAGAACGCTGGCTTTATCTGGGTGCCTTTTATTCTAGTGGTCACGGTGGCGGCTTGGTTTGGTATGAACGATATCGCCTCGGCCAAGGCTTCGTTCAAAGATCAGGCGGTGATTTTCAAGCGCAAACACAACTGGATTATGTGCTGGCTATACACCGGCACCTTCGGCTCTTTCATCGGCTATTCTGCAGCGCTGCCGCTGTTGATAAAAAGTGAATTTCCGGATATCGACCCGGTGCGTTACGCGTTTCTGGGGCCGCTGGTCGGCGCGCTGGCCCGACCGCTCGGTGGCTGGCTGGCCGACAAGCGTGGTGGTGCGGTGGTGACCATGTGGAATTTCGTAGCAATGACCATCGCCGTGATCGGTGTGCTGATGTTTTTGCCCGGCGAGGAGGGCGGTGGTAATTTCTTCGGTTTTCTGCTGATGTTCCTGCTGTTGTTCGCCACCACCGGTATCGGCAACGGCTCGACCTTTCTGATGATTCCGGCCATTTTTAGATACCAGCACGAACGTGCGGTGGCCGGGGATGGTGAGAGCGCTTTAACTCACGCGCGCCGTGCTGCCCAGAAGGAGTCGGCGGCTGTGCTGGGCTTTACGTCGGCGATGGCAGCCTACGGCGCTTTCTTTATTCCCAAGACTTTCGGCACGTCGATGTCAATGACCGGTGGGGCAGAGGCGGCGCTGTATTTGTTTATCGCGTTTTATATTTCCTGCATCGCCATAAACTGGTGGTACTACGTTCGGCCAAAAGCAGAAGTACCCTGCTGATCAGCAATTCGGAGCAAAACCAATGAGTCATTTTATAGACCGCTTGATGTTCTTTCGCAAAGTCCAGGGCGAGTTTGCCGATGGGCATGGCCAGACGACGCTGGAAGATCGCTCCTGGGAGAAGTCGTACCGACAGCGCTGGCAGCACGACAAAATTGTGCGCTCCACCCACGGCGTAAATTGCACCGGCTCCTGCAGCTGGAAGATCTACGTGAAAGACGGCCTGGTCACCTGGGAGACCCAGCAGACCGACTATCCGCGCACCCGGCCGGATCTGCCTAACCATGAACCGCGCGGCTGCCCGCGAGGGGCGAGCTACTCCTGGTACATTTATAGTGCCAACCGACTGCGTTACCCGATGATACGCGGCCGCCTGCTCAAACTTTGGCGTGCGGCGCGAACCGAACAGCAAGACCCGGTGGCTGCCTGGGCTTCAATCGTTGAGAATCCCGAAAAAGCCAAAGAATACAAATCAAAACGCGGTCTGGGCGGGCTGGTGCGCGCCGACTGGGATGAGGTCAATGAAATTATCGCCGCCGCCAATGTCTATACCGCCAAGACTCACGGGCCAGACAGAATCATCGGTTTTTCTCCCATTCCGGCCATGTCGATGATTTCCTACGCGGCGGGCGCACGCTATCTATCATTGATCGGTGGCGTTTGTCTGTCTTTCTACGACTGGTATTGTGACCTTCCGCCGAGTTCACCCATGACCTGGGGCGAGCAAACCGACGTGCCTGAGTCGGCCGACTGGTATAACTCCAAGTTTATTATTATGTGGGGTTCCAACGTACCGCAGACGCGCACGCCGGACGCCCCGTTTATGACCCAGGCGCGCTACAACGGCACCAAGATTGTGGTTTGTTCGCCAGACTACGCCGAGGCCACCAAGTTCGCCGATCTGTGGCTGGCACCCAAGGCAGGCACCGACGCCGCCATGGCGATGGCGATGGGACATGTCATTCTGCGCGAATTCCATCTCGACAATCCCACCGACTATTTCACCGACTACTGCCGCCGCTACACCGATATGCCGTTTCTGGTGCAGTTGCAAGACAGCGGCAAGGGGCTGACTGCCGGCCGTTTTTTACGCGCTGCCGATTTCACCGACGGGCTGGCGCAGCAAGAAAATCCCGACTGGAAAACGGTCGCGTTTACAGAAGCTGGTGAAGTGGTCGCGCCGCAGGGTTCGATCGGTTTCCGCTGGGACGAGAGCGGGCGCTGGAACCTGGAAGAGAAAGAAGGCGGGGAGGGCCGCGAAGCCAAACTACAGCTGTCGTTTATCGACGCTCACGACGAGATCACCTACGTCGCTTTTCCGTACTTCGGCGGCATAGAGCACTACCACTTTACCCACAGCAAGCAAGACGACGTGCTCAAGCGCAAGGTGCCGGTAAAACGCATCACGCTGGCGGACGGCAGCGAGACCTTGGTTGCAACGGTCTACGACCTGATGCTGGCGCATTATGGATTGGATCGCGGCCTCGACGACCCCGGCGTGGCCAAGAGCTACGACGACGATCTGCCCTACACCCCGGCATGGCAGGAGCAAATCACCGGCGTCGACCGGCGCAATATCATTCAGACCGCCCGCGAGTTCGCCGACACCGCCGCGAAAACGGAAGGACGCTCCATGGTGATTCTGGGCGCGGGCGTCAACCACTGGTATCACATGGATATGAACTACCGCGGCATCATCAATATGCTGATGATGTGCGGTTGTATCGGCAAGTCCGGCGGCGGCTGGGCACACTATGTAGGGCAGGAGAAACTGCGCCCGCAAACCGGCTGGTTGCCGGTAGCATTCGGGCTGGACTGGGTGCGCCCGCCACGGCATATGAACGGTACGTCGTTCTTTTACGCGCATACCGATCAATGGCGTTACGAGTCGCTTAAAGTTTCCGACCTGGTGTCGCCGCTGGCCGACGCTAGCGAATGGCAAATGAGCATGATCGACTGCAATGTGCGCGCCGAACGCATGGGCTGGTTGCCCTCGGCGCCGCAGCTAAGCACCAACCCGTTGCAGGTCTTCAAGGACGCCGAGGCGGCGGGCCAGGACCCGAAAGATTATGTCGTTGAAGGCCTCAAATCCGGCGCGCTGCAAATGGCCTGCGAAGACCCTGATGATCCGGCCAACTTCCCGCGCAATATGTTTGTCTGGCGCTCTAATCTGCTCGGCGCCAGCGGCAAGGGGCATGAATATTTTATGCGTCACCTACTCGGCACCGAAGACGGCGTGCAAAGCGAAGAGTTCGGCCCCGAGGGAGGTGACAGCCACCCGGGTGAAGTCAAATGGCACGAGGAAGCGCCCCGCGGCAAGCTCGATCTACTGGTGACGCTGGATTTCCGTATGTCCACCACCTGCCTGTATTCCGACATCGTGCTGCCCACCGCCACCTGGTACGAGAAAGACGACCTGAATACGTCGGACATGCACCCGTTTATCCATCCGCTGTCGCAGGCGGTCAACCCGGCCTGGGAGGCACGTTCGGATTGGGACATCTTTAAAGGTATTGCAGAGAAGTTCTCCGCTGTCGTCGAGGGTCATCTGGGTGTTGAAAAAGACGTGGTTACCTTACCGCTGCTGCACGATACCCCCGCCGAGCTCGGTCAGCCCTACGACGTGCAGGATTGGAAGCGCGGCGAATGCGAGCCGATCCCCGGCAAAACCATGCCGAATATACTGGTGGTGGAGCGTGACTACCCCGCCACCTACCAGCGCTTCACCTCGGTTGGCCCGTTGCTTGACTCGCTCGGCAACGGCGGCAAAGGCATTAGCTGGAATACCGAAGAAGAGGTGACCCAGCTCGGCGAACTAAACGGCAAGCACTATAACGGCGAAGCCAACAACGAACGACCCAAAATGGAGACCGCGATCGACGCGGCCGAAGTAGTGCTGAGCCTGGCGCCGGAAACCAACGGTCACGTGGCGGTTAAGGCCTGGCATGCCTTGTCCAAATTCACCGGCCGTGAACATGCCCACCTCGCCCTGCCCAAGCAGGACGAAAAGATTCGCTTTCGAGATATTCAGGCGCAGCCGCGCAAGATTATCTCTTCGCCGACCTGGTCAGGCATCGAATCGGAAGAGGTCTGCTATAACGCCGGTTATATTAATGTGCATGAACTCATTCCGTGGCGAACCCTGACCGGCCGCCAGCAGTTTTACCAGGACCACTCGTGGATGCGCGCCTTCGGCGAGGGCTTTACTACCTACCGACCACCAGTGGACACTCGCGATGTCGAGTCGATGCTGGAAAAACGTCCCAACGGCAACAAGGAACTGGTGCTCAACTTTCTCACCCCGCATCAGAAGTGGGGCATACACAGCACCTATACCGACAACCTGCTAATGCTGACTTTGTCGCGCGGCGGGCCCATCGTATGGATGTCGGAAGCCGACGCGAAAACTGCGGGCATTGTCGACAACGACTGGATCGAGGTATTTAACCGCAACGGCGCGTTGGTGGCGCGGTCGGTCGTGTCGCAGCGAATTCCTCCCGGCACGACCATGATGTATCACGCCCAGGAGCGCATGATTAACACGCCGGGCTCGGAGATCACCGGTCGCCGCGGCGGTATCCACAATTCGGTAACCCGCATCGTGGTCAAGCCCACCCATATGATCGGCGGCTATGCCCAGCAAAGCTACGGTTTCAACTACTACGGCCCGGTCGGTTCCAACCGCGACGAGTTTATCATCCTGCGCAAGATGGCCCAGGTCGATTGGCTGGAAGGCGATGATGAAAGCATCCTGGCTCAGGAGTACACACGATGAAAATTCGCGCTCAGATTGGCAAGGTACTGAATCTCGATAAGTGCATTGGCTGTCACACCTGCTCGGTGACCTGCAAAAACGTCTGGACTTCGCGCGAAGGGGTGGAATACGCCTGGTTCAATAACGTTGAAAGCAAACCCGGCATTGGCTACCCCAAGGACTGGGAGAACCAGGACCGCTGGAAGGGCGGCTGGCAGCGCGCCGGCAATGGCAAGATCACGCCACGTATCGGCGGTAAATGGCGGGTGTTCGCCAACGTGTTTGCCAACCCTGATCTGCCGGAGATCGACGCCTACTACGAGCCATTCAACTTCGACTATCAGCGCCTGCACAACGCGCCCGAATCGAAGGCGCAGCCCACCGCCAAACCGTATTCTGCTTTGACCGGGCTACCGATGGACAAAATTGAATGGGCGCCAAACTGGGAGGATGTGCTCGGCGGCGAATTTTCCAAGCGCGCGGAGGATTACAATTTCCAGCAGGTACAGAAAGAGATTTACGGCCACTTCGAAAACACTTTTCTGATGTATCTGCCGCGCTTATGCGAGCACTGTCTTAACCCGACCTGCGTCGCGGCCTGCCCGTCGGGCGCGATTTACAAGCGCGAGGAAGACGGCATCGTGCTGATCGACCAGGATAAGTGCCGCGGCTGGCGCATGTGCATCTCCGGCTGCCCGTACAAGAAAATCTACTATAACTGGCAATCCGGTAAATCCGAGAAGTGTACTTTTTGTTATCCTCGCATCGAAGCCGGCCAGCCGACGGTGTGTTCGGAGACTTGCGTTGGTCGCATTCGCTATCTCGGCGTTGTGCTGTACGACGCCGACCGCATCAAGGACGCCGCCTCGGTGGCCAATGAACAAGACCTGTACCAGTCGCAACTCGACATTTTCCTCGACCCGCACGACCCGGCGGTGATTGCCCATGCGCGCAAGGACGGCGTGCCCGATTCCTGGCTGCAGGCTGCAAAGATTTCGCCGGTATACAAAATGGCCATGGACTGGAAAGTCGCGTTCCCGCTGCACCCGGAGTACCGCACCTTGCCGATGGTCTGGTATATCCCGCCGCTGTCATCGATCAGCTCAGCGGTGGATGCCGGCTATATTGGCTTCGACGGTTCGATTCCCGACGTTGAGTCGCTGCGCATCCCGGTGAAATATCTCGCTAACCTGCTCACCGCCGGCAATGACGAACCCGTGGTGCACGCCCTAAAACGCATGTTTGCCATGCGCATTTTCAAGCGTCAGCAAACCGTGGAAGGCGTTATCGACACGGCTGTGCTGGAACAGGTTGGCTTGAGCCGTGCCCAGGTTGAGGATATGTACCAAACCATGGCCATCGCCAACTACGAAGACCGCTTTGTGATTCCTAGCAACCAGCGCGAGCTCTCTACCAACGACCCCTATGGTGAACGCAGCGGTTGCGGCTTTAGCTTTGGGGATGGCTGCAATACTACCGGCGTGAGCACTTCCAACCTGTTTGGCTCCAAGAATCCGCGCAAACGTAAATACTCCGAGTCGGCCGAAGCAGAAGCCGCGCGCCGTTTACAGGAAAAAGTCTGAGGACGCCCTATGTCTACCTTGAAAGTTTTTGCAGCACTGCTGCACTACCCGGATGAACAACTGCAGCAGCACGCCGGCGAAATAACGCAGGCGCTGCACGCCGAACAGCTGATTACCGGTGCGCGCCGCGAGGCGATAGCAGAGTTTATCGAATGGCTGCGCGTCACCGATTTGCTCGATGTACAGGCCGAATACGTAGAAACCTTCGATCGCGGCCGCTCACGCTCTTTGTACGTGTACGAACACGTACACGGCGAGTCGCGTGAGCGCGGCCCGGCGATGGTAGAACTTGCCCAGGTGTACCGCGCGCATGGTTTTGAAATCGACAGCGTTGAGTTGCCCGACTATCTGCCGTTGTTTCTGGAATTTTTGGCTAGTTTACCGCTGGAAGAGGCGCTGGGCTGGCTGGAAGACGTTGGCCATGTATTGCAGTTACTACACGCTCGGTTGGTCGGGCGCGATAGTCGCTATGCCGTGGTCATGGAGCCGCTGGTGCGCCTCGCCGGCATTGCACCGGACGAAGAAGTACAACAACAGGTTGCCAGGGAGGTGCCGGACGATACCCCCGAGGCGCTGGACAAGGCCTGGATAGACGCGCCGGTCACCTTCGGCCAGGAAGGCGGGGCAGGTGGCGAAGGTGGCTGCAACTCGAATCAGCAGACAAACAAAACCCAAGCGCACGACGCCACGCAACCCTTACGTTGGCAAGAAAGCCGTTCCCAGCAAACCGGAGCAGACCAATGAACGAGTATCTGAACGATTTCTTTTTTGGCTATTACCCCTATATCGCCGGCACCGTGTTTTTGTGGGGCAGCGTGGTGCGCTTCGATATGAGTCAATACACCTGGAAGACCAATTCCAGCCAGATTATGGATTCCGGCCCGCGTTTCCGACTGGGCAGTAATCTGTTTCACATTGGCATGATTTTCCTGTTCTTCGGCCATCTGATTGGCCTGTTGATGCCGCACAGCTGGTATCCCTATTTCGGGCTGTCGGCGTCGAGTAAACAACTAATGGCCATGCTCTCCGGCGGCTTGTTCGGCGTGCTGGCTCTGATTGGCGGCACAATTCTGCTGCATCGCCGGCTGACCAATAAACGGGTGCGAGCGTCCAGTTCGCAGATGGATATTCCCATTCTGGTCATACTATATGTGCAATTGCTGCTGGGATTGCTCACCATTCCGTTTTCAGCCCAACATATGGACGGCTCGCTGATGCTGGTACTGGGCGATTGGGCGCAACGTATCGTTACATTTCGACCGGATGCGGCCGAGCTTCTAATGGGCGTGCCATGGATGTACAAAATTCACCTGTTCCTCGGCTTGACGATTTTCCTGCTGTTCCCCTTCACCCGATTGGTGCATATCTGGAGCGCGCCGTGGGGCTATATTGGCCGCAGCTATCAAATAGTGCGGCAGCGGCAGGGGTGATCGATTATGAGCTATGAGCAACTGTTGCAACACGAGGTGCATACCTGGTCTCCTGAGGAAACCGCTGATAAACCCGAGGCCGGTGCTGCCATAGCAAGTGGTAGCGTAATCGCGAGTGACGCCGCGACGCCAGTGGATGACAAACAGCCGGATCGAAATGTGACGGTAAACGGTATTGAAATTTCGGCGCGTGACATCAATATCGAATCGGCTAATTACGAAGGCGGAACCATTCTCGAGCGTCAGTATCAGGCGGCGGTTGCGCTGGTGGTACGCGAATTATTGCTACAGCGCGCCAGCCAACTTGAGCTACCCGCGGCGGGCGAAGACCTTGATGAGGAGGGATTGATCGATCAGTTGCTAGAGCAGGAAGTCACGCTGCCGCAAACCGACGAGGACGCCTGCCGCCGCTATTTCGACAATCACCAGGA